>CAZRDA010000267.1:0-2987 GCA_964598715.1 uncultured bacterium
CGGAGGGGGGTCCCAGCGGCCCTGGGCCGATGGGGGGAACCACGGGAGGGTTCCCTCCGGGGGCCGGGGGCCAGGGCGGCGCCGGCGCCAGGACCCGGACCATGTCACTGTGACTCTGTCGTTTGGATTAGACGTAGCCTTCGGCGTAGGCCGTGGTCTCCGGGCTGATGGGCTTGAGCTGCGGGTCCTCGTAGGTTTCGAGGCGACCCTTCTGCCACTCCGGGGCCCGGTCGCGGCAGGAAAGGATCTCCTCCTCGATCTCGTCGAAAAACTCCGAGCGATGAATGCGTTTGCAGAAGATGCAGCGGATCTCGTACATCGGCGGCCCTACTCCCAAACCCAGCCGCAGCCGCACTGGGCGACCTCGCTGATGCTCTCCCGCCGAACCCCCCGGCCGCAGTTGGGGCAGTAGCGCTCCCAGACAAGGAGCGCGTCCAGCTCCTTTACCATCCGGTGGACTTCCTCCCGCAGCCGCTCCACCTGGAAGGCGAGGGCGTCGAGGGATGTCCTTTCGATATCCACCGCGGCCTCCGCGGCCTTCCTTCCCCTTCCCCGCCTCTGTACTCTTTCTCGCCATGGGGAGGGGGCGAAAGGCTTTGGCATCACGATTAGAGCAATCGGCGTGCCAATATGGGGAGCCAGGGAATTGGTGGGATAGCAAGAGGTTAACCCCCGGTAGCGAGAAAGGCTCTACGGCAGAAAGAGACTCCCGGTGACGCTTCCTGGCCACCTCCTGCCGATCTGCAGGGGGAGACCACCCACCGGGGGCCGCCGCCGGATGCCCCCCGTCCGGTCCGGGGGGGCAAGAGAATCGGAAAAAACTTGGGGTTGTACCGCCAGGCCCTCTCGGCACACCACCTGGTCCGAAGGCCCTGGGGCGTGCCTCAGGGAGCCGCCCCGGTCACCGGAGCGACCCGCCGGTCCGTCGCCTCCCCAGGGCCTCCGAAGCGGAGGACCCCCGAAGGGGAAATGGTTGGCTGGTGCCGGGTTGGCCGGAGGGCGGCCGCAGGGGTGCGATTGAACGAAAGGGCGACACCGGCAAAGCACGGGAGGGCATGCCCACCCACCGCCAGGCACCCGGAGGCGCTTCACAGGGCCGCGGCCAGGACCTCGACCAGGTGCTTGGCGCGGCGGCCGGTCCCGTGCTCGATCTGCTGGCGGCAGGAGATGCCGGCAGCCACGATCTCCGTCTCCGGGCCGGCCGCCTGGACGGCGGGGAAGAGGCGCCGGGCACCGATGGCCTGGGAGATCTCGTAATGCTCCCGCTCGTACCCGAATGAGCCGGCCATCCCGCAGCAGCCGGAGTCCACCTGCGCGACCCTGGCCCCGGGGAGCAGGCCCAGAACCTTGAGCGAGGGGGCGGAGCCGATCAGGGCCTTCTGGTGACAGTGCCCGTGGAACAGGACCTCCTTGGAGACCGGCTGGAACGAGAGGGAGAGCGCACCCCGTTCGTGCAGGCTCAGGAGAAATTCTTCGACCATGAAAACGTGGCGCGCCAGGCGTTCCGTCCGGGGGTCCTCCAGGAGGTCGGGGTACTCGTCCCGGAACGTGAGGATGCAGGACGGCTCGCACCCGACGATGGGGATGCCCGCTTCGGCGTACGGGGCGAGCCGCTCGAGGTTGTACCAGGCGTGCGCCCGGGCCTGCTCCACCATCCCCTTGGAGATCATCGGCCGGCCGCAGCAGCGTTTCTCCGGCAGGATCACGTGAAAGCCAGCAGCCTCGAGGACCGCGACGGCGGCGCGGCCGATCCCAGGCTCGTTGTAGGTCATGAACGTATCATTGAAGAGGACGACCGGCTCCCGCTCCCCCTTCCGGGCCGCCCCGCCGCGGCGGGCGAACCACGCCTCGAAGGTCTGGCGAGCGAAGGGCGGGAGCCGCCGGCGCCGGTCCACGCCGACGAGCTTCTCCAGAGCAAAGCGGACAGTCGCGCTGCCGAGCAACCAGTTCGACAGGGGCGCCAGGGCGCACCCGAGGCGGCTGAGCGCCGCGATGTTGCCGAAGAGGCGCGCCCGGAGCGGCGTCCCGTGGGCGGCGTAGTAGTGGGCCAGGAACTCGTACTTGAGCTTCGCCATGTCCACGTTGGAGGGGCACTCGGCCTTGCACCCCTTGCACTCCAGGCAGAGGTCCAGCACCTCGTACATCCGCCGGGACGTCAGCGCCTCGGCCGGCAGATGCCCGCTGATCGCCGCCCGCAGCGCATTCGCCCGCCCCCGGGTCGAGTGCTCCTCATCCCGGGTCACCATGTAGGAGGGGCACATGGTCCCCTCCAGTTTCTTCTTGCAGACGGCCGCCCCGTTGCACAACTCCACGGCCCGATCAAATCCCCCCTCGCGGGCGAAGCGGAAATACGTTTTCACCTGCCGCGCCCGGTAGCGCGGGCCGTACCGGAGGTTCTCGGTCATCGAGGGGGCGTTCACAATCTTCCCCGGGTTCATGGTCCCGTGGGGGTCGAAGGCCGCCTTGAGATCCTGAAAGGCCTTGTAGAGGGTCGAGCCGAACATCTTCTCGTTCCAGCAGGACCGGGCCAACCCGTCCCCGTGCTCCGCGCTCATCGCCCCGCCGAACTCCAGGACCAGGTCGCTCACCTGCTCGGCGATGGAGCGCATCTTCTCCACCTCCGGCTCCTGCTTGAGGTCAATGACCGGGCGGACGTGCAGGCACCCCACCGAGGCGTGGGCATAGTAGGCGGCGACCGTGTCATGCGCCCGCACGATGGCGTCGAACCGCCGGACGTACTCCGCGAGGCGCTCCGGCGGCACGGCCGTGTCCTCGACGAAGGCAATCGGCTTCCGATCTCCCTTCATGCCGAGCAGGAGGCCCAGCCCCGCCTTCCGGACCCCCCAGATATTCTGCTGGGCCTCGGGCTCCATGGCCCGCACGATAGCGCCCCCGAGTCCCTTGCCCCGGAGGCGGGCCTCCAGCCCCTCGACTTTTCCCCGGACTTCCTCCGGGGAGAGGCCGTAGAACTCGACCAGAAGCAGGGC
>CAZRDA010000268.1:0-2973 GCA_964598715.1 uncultured bacterium
GCCAACTGACGTCGCCTCACGTCGTTCTCGGTCGTCGGCGGTCCTCAACGTACAAGAAGCGTACGCCTCCGGCCGCCTCCTCCCTCGGGCCTCGTGATGCTCGTCATTTGGCCCGGCACGGGAGCCGTCGCATGAGCACACTCTACAATTCGTTGGAGTCGCACTAGCGAGCCTTGGGAGGGGCCGTGCCACCACCAAGCCGCTTGGACGCCAAGGGAATCGCTGCGGTCGTTACCCTGTGCGCCCTCTGGGGAGCGAACCAGGTGGCGATCAAGGTGGGCAACAGCGGCCTCGCCCCCATCTTCGCCTCGGGCATCCGCTCTCTCATCGCCGGCGCCCTGGTCGCGGCCTGGTGCCTCCTGTCCCGGACCCCCCTCTGGCATCGGGACCGGACGGCTCTCCACGGCCTCATCGTCGGGATCATCTTCGGGGTGGAGTTCATGCTGATCTACGTCGGCCTGAACCATACCACGGCTTCGCGGGGGGTTCTCTTCCTTTATGTCGCCCCCTTCCTCGTGGCGGCGGGGGCCCACTTCTTCCTCCCGAACGAGCCCCTGACGCGGGCGAAACTCCTCGGCCTCTGCCTGGCGTTCGCCGGCATCGTGGCCACCTTCGCGGACCGCATCCAGGGCCTTTCGGCCGGCTCCATCCAGGGTGACCTCCTCACCATGGGGGGAGGCGCGCTCTGGGCCGCGGCCACGCTCTACCTGAAAGGGATCGTGCGCGATCGGATGACGCCCGCCCAGATGCTCCTCTACCAGTTGGCGGTCTCCGCGATCCTCCTGCTCCTCGCGGCGGTCATCTGGGAGAAGCCCCTCGTCTTCGATCCCCGCCCCGCCGTCCTCTGGTCTGTCCTCTACCAGAGCGTGGTGGTGGCCTTCGCCTCGTATCTGCTCTGGTTCTACCTCCTCCTCCGCTACCCGGCGAGCGGGCTCTCCGGCTTTACCTTCTTCACGCCCCTCTTCGGCGTCCTGGCCGGCGCCCTGCTCCTCCAGGAACACCTGGGGCCGGGCCTGCTCCTCGGAGCCGCCCTGGTCAGTACCGGGATGCTCCTGGTGAATCGCCCGGGCCCCGTGGCCCCTAGCGCCCGTAGGTGATCCGGTAGATCTGCCCGGCGCTGTCGTCCGAGACGAAGAGCGCCCCGTCCGGCCCCCCGAGCACATCCACGGGGCGGCCCCAGGCGCTGCGTCCCTGCAGCCAGCCGGTGGCGAAGTCGAGGACCGACCCCGGCTTGTCCCCCTGGAAGGGAATCCGCACGATCTTGTACCCGGTCGGGACCGAGCGGTTCCAGGAGCCGTGGAGGGCGACGAAGAGGTTCCCCCGGTACTCCGGGGGGAACTGGGTCCCGGTGTAGAAGGTGAGCCCGAGGGGCGCGGAGTGCGCCTGTATCTTCACGGCGGGGGGGGCGGTCTTGGGGCAGAACCCCTCGCGCGGGAAATCGGGGTCAGGGAGGTCGCCGGCGTGGCAGTAGGGCCAGCCGTAGTGGGCCCCGTCCGTGGCAGTGATCACGGTATCGGGAGGCAGGTCGTCCCCGAGCCAGTCCCGCCCGTTGTTGGTGGCCCAGAGGCGCCCGGTCCCGGGGTGCCACGTCAGCCCGACAGCGTTGCGAATCCCGCGGGCGAAGATCCGCCCGCCGCTGCCGTCCGCATTGAACTGGAGGATGGCCGCCCGCCGGGAATCCGCCTCCTCGCAGACGTTGCAGGAGGACCCGACGCTGACGTACATCTTTCCGTCGGGGCCAAATGTCAGCGTCCGGGTCCAGTGGCCCCCGCCCGCCGGCAGGTCCGCGACCACCACCTCCTGCCGGTCGGCCCGGCCATCGCCGTCCGCATCGCGCAGGCGCACGACGCGGCCCGTCTCGGCCACGTAGAGCCAGCCATCCCGCCAGGCCAGGCCGTGGGGGCGATCCAGGTCGCTGGCAAAGACCACGGTCCGGTCGGCCCGGCCGTCCCGGTCCCGGTCGGGCAGGAGCACGACCTGCCCCCGCCGCGGGATGCTCACCGTGAGGTCGCCCGAGGGGCTTAGAGCCATGAAGCGCGGCCCCCCGAGCCCGGTGGCGAAGACCTCAACCCGGAACCCGGGCGGGACCTGGACCCGCTCCTCGTCTCCCTCGGCTCCCCCGCCCAGGGCGAGGGCCAGCAGGGCGAGCAGCGCTGGCCCGAATCCCCGCGCCCAGGCGGCCCGGCTTCCGCCCCGGTCCCGCATCCTCTCCTCCCCGCCCCCCTGAATACAGCGCGGCCCGGGCCGCCTCTGCACGCGCCCCGGGCCGCATGCACTCCTAGACCAGCGTGAGCCACTCCCGGTGCGCCGCGTCTTTCCCCTGCACCACGTCGAAGAAGGCCTGCTGCACCCGGGCCGTCACCGGCCCCACGGTCCCGGAGCCGATGGCCCGTCTGTCCACCTCCCGGATGGGGGTCACCTCCGCCGCCGTCCCCGTGAAGAAGGCCTCGTCGGCGATGTACACCTCATCCCGCGCGAAGACCTCCTCCACCACCGGGACTCCCCGCTCGCGCGCGAGCGTGAGGACGCTGTCCCGGGTGATCCCCTCGAGGACGGCCGTGATGGGCGGGGTCTTGATGGCCCCGTGGCGGACGATGAAGATGTTCTCGCCGGACCCCTGCGTTACATTCCCCTGGGCATCTAGCAGGATCGCCTCGTCGAATCCCGCCGCCACCGCCTCCATCTTGGCGAGTTGCGCGACGGCATAGTTGCCGCAGATCTTCGCCTTGGTCATGGTGACATTCGCGTGGTGCGCCAAGAAGGAGGCGATCTTCACCCGGATCCCCCGCTTCAGCCCCTCCGCCCCGAGGTACGCCCCCCAGGGCCAGACGGCGATCGCCAGGTTCACCGGCGCCCCCGTGTGGTTCAGGCCCATGACCCCATAGCCCAGGAAGGCGAGAGGTCGGATGTAGCAGGCCCGCATCCCGTTGGCCTTGACCGTCTCCCGGATGGCGTCGCTCACCTGCTGCGGTG
>CAZRDA010000269.1:0-2969 GCA_964598715.1 uncultured bacterium
CTGGCGCCCTGAACTTCCTGGTCTGGGACAAGCTGGTCAGCACCGGCAAGGTGGACACCGGCAAGATCAAGGTCTTCTGGACCACGCCCCCCTACGTGGATTACGTCTGGACCGTCCGCGGGGACCTGGAGCCCGGCCTCCGGGAGCGGATCGCCAGCGCCTTCCTCAAGCTGAACTACGAGAATCCGGAGCACCGCCGCCTGCTTGACCTGCATCGGACCAAGGGCTACATCCGGGCGCGGGACGAGGACTGGAAAGGGATCGAGGAAGCGGCGGTGGCGGCCGGCCTGCTGAAGTAGGGCGCGCGGGGCGATGTACCAGGCGGAGGGCCTCACCAAGGTCTTCCCGGGCGACATCCGGGCCGTGGACGGCCTCCATCTGAAGATCGGCGCGGGCGAGCGGGTCGCCTTCATCGGCCCGAGCGGGGCGGGCAAGACCACCCTCTTCCGGCTGCTCAACTGCACCCTGAAGCCCACGGCCGGACGGCTGTGGGTGGCCGGACAAGAGGTGGCCCATCTGCACGGGGCGTCCCTCCGGGCGGCCCGCCGGCAGATCGGGACGATCTACCAGCAGCACAACCTCGTCCCGCGTCTTCCAGTGGTCCACAACGTGCTGGCAGGGCGCCTCGGCACCTGGTCCACGACCCGGGCGCTGCTTTCGCTGGCGCGTCCGGTGGAGGTGGAGGCGGCCCACCGTGCCCTCGAGCAGGTCGGGATCCCGGAGAAACTGTACGCCCGGACCGACGAGTTGTCCGGGGGGCAGCAGCAACGGGTGGCGATCGCGCGGACGCTCCTGCAAGACCCCGATATCATCCTGGCGGATGAGCCGGTCTCCTCGGTGGATCCTACGCTGGCGGTGGGCATCGTGCACCTGCTCACCGACATCAGCAGGGCCACAGGAAAGACGCTGGTGGTGAACCTGCACAGTGTGGATCTGGCGCTGGCCTCCTTCCCCCGGATCATCGGCCTCAGGGACGGGAGGGTCCTCTTCGACCTGGCGCCGCAGGCGGTGCGGGACGAGGTCCTCGCGGCCCTCTACCGGGGCGCGCCGGTCACCGGCCCTGCCGAGGGAGCGCTTGATGCCCGCTTCGACCCCGGCTCCAGTTGCCGTCCCCTTCCCCCGGTCTAGACCCTCCCGCTTCGTTCGGGTCTTCGCCCTCCTCTTCGGCCTGACGACGGTGGCCTCGTGGTGGGCGGCGCGGGTGGACCTGTCCACCCTGTTCTCCCGCGAGGCGTTCCGCAATGCGCTGTTCTTCGTCGCCGAGGGCTTCCCGCCCGCCCTCTCCCCGACCTTCCTCCTCTTCCTGATCCGCCCGGCCCTGGAGACCGTCCAGATCTCCCTGCTGGGGACGGCCATCGCACTCTGTCTCGGCTTCCCGCTCGGGGTCCTGGCCACCGCCTCCCTCGCCCACGCCGGCCCCCTCCACGAGCTGGACCTCGCCGGCCGGCCCGTCCGGCGCCTGCTCCGGTTCATGCCCTACGGCCTCTCCCGCGCTCTCCTGAGTCTCTTCCGTTCGGTCCCCGAGCTGGTCTGGGCGCTCGTCTTCGTCCGGGCCACAGGGCTCGGCCCCTTCCCCGGCGTCCTGGCCATCGGGGTCGCCTACGGGGGAATCCTGGGGAAGGTGTACTCGGAGATCCTTGAGGCGGTGGACCAGCGGCCGCTCGAGGCCCTGCAGGCGACCGGGGCCTCCCGCTGGGGGGTCTTCTGGTACGGGATGGTGCCCCAGGCCTTCCCGCACCTGGTCTCCTACACGCTCTATCGGTGGGAGTGCGCGATCCGGGCCTCGGCCATCCTGGGGTTCGTGGGGGCGGGGGGGATCGGGCAGCAGATCGAGATTTCGATGCGGATGTTCAACTTCGGGGAGGTAGTTACGCTAATCGGAATCCTGGTCCTGATGGTGGCTGGGACGGACGCCCTGAGCCTGCGTCTGCGCCGGAGGGTCCTGTAGCCATGGCCTGGCAGGCACCCAGCGTCCGCGCCGTCCCGGGCCCTCCGCGGGCGGCCGTCACCACGTGGCTGGGCTGGGCGGCGCTGGCGGGGGCGCTCGCCTGGAGCTACCGCGGGACGGCCGCCGACATCGGGGCCGTCCTCGGGCCGGAGGGCCTCGCCCAGATGGCCGTCTATGTCCGGCGCCTGTTCCCGCCCGATCTCTCGGCGCCGCTGCTGCGGGAGGTGGTAATCGGGGCGTCCGAGACCTTCGCCATCTCCTTCCTGGGAACCCTCCTGGCGGTTGGCATCGCCCTCGGCCTGGTGTTCTTCGCCTCGGCCAATCTCGCCTTCGCGGGGCTGCTCTTTGAGATGGAGCGTCCGGTCGTCCGGGCCGTTCGCCTGCTCCTCTACGGGACGGCGCGGGGCCTGCTGAACCTGCTGCGCACGGTCCCCGAGCTCGTCTGGGCGATCCTCTTCGTGTTCATGGTCGGCCTGGGCCCCTTTCCGGGCGTGCTCGCCCTGGGGGTGCACACGGCGGGAGTCCTGGGAAAACTCTTCGCCGAGGTGCTGGAGAACGTGGATCCCCGGCCGATCGAAGCGCTCCAGGGGACCGGGGCGCGGCGCCTTCAGGTCCTCGCCTACGGGATCCTCCCGCAGGTCCTCCCGCACTTCGTGTCCTACACTCTGTACCGGTGGGAGGTGAATATCCGGGTGGCGGCGATCATGGGCTTCGTCGGAGCGGGAGGGCTGGGCCAGCGGATCCACATCGCCATCAGCCTCTTCCTGGAGCACCAGCTCCTGACCCTCGTCCTTGCCATCTACGTGCTCGTCACGGCCGTGGACGCCCTCAGTGCCCTCCTGCGCCGGCGGCTCCTCTAATACACACGACAGAATCACCGTGACAACGTCCGGGTCCTGTCGCCGGTGCCGCCCCGGCCCCCGGCCCCCGGAGGGAACCCTCCCGTGGTTCCCCCCATCGGCCAAAGGCCGCTGGGCCCCCCCTCCGCTACGGGGGCCGTGGGGCGGCATCCGGCGCCACC
>CAZRDA010000270.1:0-2945 GCA_964598715.1 uncultured bacterium
GTGACAGCGTAGGCCCCCCAGTTCGACGTGGCGGCGACCACCAGCGCCCCCGTGGCCACGCTGGAGAGGATGGTCCCGCCGCAGGGGCAGGAGCACCGGCGGCGGCGCAGGGCGCTCGCCGGGAGGGACCCCGCAATCAAGCCGAACCCCACCTCGTTGCCCCGATCCCCGATCGCGACCGTGGGGATCCCGGCCGCCTTTGCGGCGAGGACCAACGGAGCGACCGACGCATGGGAGGCGCCGACATCCGTCCCGTGCATGTCGTGGATGACCCCCCGCTCGTTTTCGCCCAGTTTCTCCACGACCACGAGCGCCGCCGGCCGGTGCCGGGCCAGAAGGGCCCCGGCCGCCTCGGGGGAGGCCGGCCCCTCGGGGAGCGCCTCCACCTCGCTCGGCAGATCGGCTGCTGCCGCGCCCGCCTGAAGCGGGGCCACCATCCTGCCCTCCGTGAGGAGGACGGGCCGGGCCTTCCGCAAGCGGCGGAGGGCGTCGGCCAGGAAGATCACGCCGGGCGGGCCGTCGGTCTCTCCCGCGGGAAAGTGGGGAGGGGCTCCGGCTCCGGTGGCCAGGAGGACCGCGGCCTCCTCCGGGACCTGGGCGAGCAACGCGGCGGCGTGCCCGGCCAGGGGACCGCCCTGGAGCCGGCGGGCAAGGGCGTGCAGCCGGAGGAGGAGGCGGCGTTCGGGCCCGGGCAGGACGAGGGGGCGGAGGCAGAGGTCGTCCAGGACCTCGAGAGCGGGGAGGGGGCGCATGCGGCAGGTCAGGTCAACGGATGACGGCCCGGGCGGTGAGCCGGTTGCTCACGTGGCCCTCCGCATCCACCACGAAGATCTCGTACACGTGCAGGCCCTCACGAACCCAGCGGACCGCTTCCCGGCCCGTCCCCTGGGCCTGCCCGAAATACTTGCGATGGCTGAGGAGGATCGGCTCGAGCCCCGTGGAGACGCTGAAATCCGCAACCTCCCTGATCTCCACGTAGACATCAATAATGTCGGCGTCCACGTCCGTGAAGTCGAACGCCAGAACACCGGAGTCCCCGGGCCGCGCCTCCTCCGGCACGACGCGGAGGTTGCTGACCCGGGGAACGCCGGGAGCCGGACGGGTGCTGGGGAAGCGCGCCCAGGCGCATCCTGTGAGCAGGACCATGAGGACCGGGAGCAACCACACGCTGAGGCGGTCTGCCATCTCCCTCCCTTCGGATCCACCTTGTGCCATCATAGCCCGGGAGCGCGGCGGTGTCTAGGAAGGCGGCAAGGGCTTGATGCGCAGAAGAACATCCCCCACTGCGACGGTCTGCCGGGGGCGGACCCGGATCTCCGCCACCGTGCCGGCCATCGGGGCGGCGAGGTCATGCTCCATCTTCATGGCCGAAAGCGTGAGAAGGCGCGCCCCGGGCTGGACGGTTTCCCCCTCTTGCACGTGGACCCCGATCACCAGGGCCGGCAGCGGGCTCAGGACCGCCCCGGCTTCGCGCGCCATCACCTCGGGGGGACGGCTCACCAGGTGACGCTCCCCCGCGAGCCCGACGAGCCAGCCCTCCTCCACGGCCTGAACGGTGGCGCGGGTGGCCTCCCCTTCCAGTGTGAAGGTGTATTCCCGCTCCGCTCCGCTCGCCGCGATGGCCGCTTCGAGGCGCGCAAGACTCTCGGCCGCCTCCCGGGCCGCAGCCTGCGCCTCCTCCACCGTGACCCGGATGAACCGGATCGTGTCCCCCGGGCAGGCCTGGGCAAGGGCCGCC
Organism: uncultured bacterium; assembly: GCA_964598715.1. GTDB lineage: Bacteria > Methylomirabilota > Methylomirabilia > Methylomirabilales > JACPAU01 > JACPAU01. Next base: position 1,739 of record CAZRDA010000270.1, read on the forward strand.
ACGTCGGGGCCGATCGCCGTGGCGATCTTGGCGTAGCCCCCGGTGGTCTGCCGGTCGGCCAGAAGCACGATGGGCTGCCCCTCCCCCGGGACCTGGATTGCCCCCAGGGGGATGGCATCAGAGAGAATGTCGGCCGAACCCCGATGCCGAAGGGGAGGGCCCGTCAGGCGCATCCCCATCCGGTCGGCGTGTGACGTGACTTCGTAGGCGTTCCCATAGAAGGTATCCACAGCCTCGCGTGTGAGGGCGTCGTCTTGCGGGCCGGGGACCGCCCGGACGATCCAGGGGGAGCGTGAAAGCGGCCGCGCCAAGCGCGGGAGGTGCCGGCCGCGGAGGCTGCTCAATTCCACGGTGGCTGCCCCGGCAGTGAGGACATCGCCGGCCTTCAGGGCCCGACCCGCCAGGCCCCCGAAGCCCAGGCGCACGCAGGTCGAGCGGCTCCCCAGGACGGAGGGAACATCGAAGCCTCCGTGAATCGCCAGGGAGGTGCGCAGGCCGACCCGTGGGGCGCCGAGGCGGAGCCTCTGGCCCGGCATGAGCCGGAGGGCGCAGAAGCCGGGGACAGCGCGGTCGTCCCGGAGGACCGGGAGGTCCGCGCCGACAAGCGCCACCACGCACTCCGCCAGGGCCTCCAGCGTCACGCCCCCGCCCGTCACCTCCAGGGCGGCGGCGCCCGGCGGGTTCCCCACCAGGGCGTTTGCGAGGCGCAGCGCCACGGGGTCAAGCGCGCCCGAGACCGGGATCCCAAACTTCTGGTACCCCGGCCGCCCCAGGTCCTGGACCGTCGTCAGGATCCCGGCCTCGATGACCCGCAGCACCTCACTCATCGCACTCCCCATGGCGCATCTGCGCATCCCCTAGCCCATCGCGGGCAGCGCTTCCGAGCCGCCCGGGCGTCTGCGCGTCCTTACGCGGGCGCCGCCGGCCGCCGCCCGCCCGGGGTGAGCCGCGACGCAGCCCTTTCCGGGCATCGGGCGGAGGAGCGGCTCGCCCCGGGAAGAGGGCGGCGGCATCTAGGAACCGGGGGAGCGTTCCCCCAGTTAGGTCGGGTCTCGGTGGCCACGTGCGAGGCGCGCCTCGTACTCCTGGGGGGGGATGCGGACGAACTTCACCTGGTCACCCGGCCGGATCAGGACCGGGACCTCCCATTTGGGGTCGAAGAGGGTGAGGGGGGTCCGGCCGATGAGCCGCCAGCCCCCCGGGCTTT
>CAZRDA010000271.1:0-2940 GCA_964598715.1 uncultured bacterium
GCGCATTATGCAGGGCGGCCTCGGGAGCGTCAACCGGCGCGAGGCTGGAGGAGGAGGAGCGGGGGTGGCGCAGGCCTCCAGCCCCTGTGCTCACTTGGAGCGGCGGGGGGATCGGCGGGCGGTGAAGAAGCGGCGGGCCAGGGGGGAGAGGTCGCCGGGGGCGATGGGGACCTCGATGATGACGAAGCGCCGCTCCCGGTCGGCCGCCTGAAGGGCCTCCCGCAAGGCGAGAGCCGTCCCGGCCTCGTAGCCGGCCCCCCCCCACAGGCGCGCCAGGGCGGCGTACCGCCAGGAGGGAAGCGTCAGGAGGTCCGGCCGCCTGGTGAGGGGCTGGAAGATTCCCCATCCGCCATTGTTCAGGAGGATCACGATAGGTGTGAGGCTGTAGCGGGGCGCGTGGGCGATCTCGTAGCCGGTCATCTGGAAGGCGCCGTCCCCGCACAGGACCAGGGGGCGGAGTCCTGTCCCTATCTGGGCCCCGAGGGCCCCCGGGACGGAGAAGCCCATGGAGGCGTAGTACCCCTGGGCCAGGTACGCGGCCATGCCGCTCATCCGGATCTCCAGCCCGCCGAAGATGGCGTCGCCGGAGTCGGCGGTGACCAGGTAGTCCCGCCGTCCCTTCAGGAAGCGGTTCATCTCCTGGAGAACCTCAGCCACTGTGATCCCGCCCCCCCCGTTGCGAGGCGGGGGCAGGTTGTCGTGGTAGGTCACGCGCTCCCGGCGGCCCCGCAGGGGCGCCTTCAGGAGGCCGCGGATGAAGTCGGCGAGGGGCACATCCGCGTAGGTGTGGAAGGAGATTTCCACCCGGTCGTCCATGGCCCAGACGGACCGGTTCCGCGCGACCGTCATGGGCTGGTTCCCGAGGTCCACGTCCGTCAGGAAGGCCCCCAGGTACAGGACCAGATCCGCCCTCTCCACTCGCCGTCGGATGGCCGGGTGGCTCAGGGGGCCGATGTGGATCCCCATGTGCTGCGGGTGGTCCATGGGGAAGACCCCCTTGGCCAGGACGGTGGTGAGACAGGGGATCCCCAGGCGCTCTACCAGCGCCACCAGTTCCTTCCTGACGCCGAAGCGCTGGACCTCCACCCCCGCGATGACGACCGGTTGCCTGGCCCGGTTCAGCCAGGCCGCGGTCTCCCGGACCGCTTCGGCCACCCGCTGCCGGTCGGCCCGCCGGGAGGGAAAGGTCCCGTCCCAGCGCCGCAGGGCCGCCGAGACCGGGATGGGTGTCTCCACGGCATCCCGGTGGATCTCCAGGTAGCCCGGCCTGTAGTGATGATGGATGGCCCGGACGACCCGGTCCACCTCCTCGGCGGCGGTGCGGGGATCATCCAGGACGGCGGCGGCGCAGGTCAGTTCCTGGTAGATCCGGAACTGGGACTCGATCTCCTTGGCCTGGTGATGGATGAGTGCCCCGAGTTTCCGCTCCTCCTCCCCCGGCCCCCCGCTCAGGATCAGCAAGGGAACCTTCTCGGAGAAGGCGCCGGCGACGGGGTTCACCATGTTGTGGCCGCCCGCGCCGTACGTGACGCAGAGGACGCCCAGGCGACGGGTGCTGCGGGCGTACCCGTCAGCGGCGAACCCGACGCCGGGCTCATGGGACAGGGTGACGATTGGGAGGCCGCGTGGCTTGCCCAGTCGGAGGAAGAGGTTCAGGACGAGGTCCCCCGGAATGCCGAAGAGGCGCTCCACTCCGATCCGCTTCAGGTACGCGACCAGGAAGTCCCCCAGAGGCATGACGGATTTCATCGCCGCCTCGCGGACAGGCACGGCCTCGGGCAGGGGGCGGCAGGGGCGCGATGGAAGGGGGCGGGGCGGGGAGCGTCGGCGGCGCGGCGCGCGATGGCGGACCTCGTGTGTGCGGGAGCTACCGGTCCCCGATGATGATCTGAAGATAGAGGTCGCCGGGCTGGCCATCCGTGCCCGACCGCCCCTTCCCCCTGAGCCGCAGCCGTGTCCCCGAGACAACGCCCGGCGGGATCGTGACCAGCACTTCCTCGATCTCACCTCTCCGGGAGAGGGACACGCGCTTCACACCACCCGCCGCCGCCTCGGCAGCCGTCAGCGGGAGTTCCCGGGTCAGATCGGCACCCGTGGCCTCGGGGAGGGCGGGCCGGCCGAAGAGGCCTCGGAGCGCCCCCAGGAGCGTTCGTCCGAAGGCGCGCAGGAGGCCGCGAGCCGGCGCAGCCGAGGGTTCCTCCCCCCGGTGCACCTCGGGGCGGCGACCGGGACCGAAGGTGACCCGGCGCCAGCCCCATGGGCCGGCCACGAAGATGCCGCCGAAGAAGACTCCCCGACCTCCGAGGAAGGTCTGGGTGAAGAAACGCTCGTCCGCCCGGAAGCCGGCCCGAAGGAACTCCTCCACCAGGTCGGCAAAAAGGGGATTCACTCTGAGCCCGCCCAGGAAGTCCCGGAGGATCTCCTCCTGGCTGTAGCCGAAGTCGGGACGGCCCCGCACCTCAGGCCCGGCTGCCCGCGCCCCCTCGTAGGCCCGGCGCTTCTCCGGGTCCGTCAGGACGGCGTAGGCCTCGCTCGCCTCCTTGAAGCGCTCCTCGGCCGCTCGGTCCCCGGGGTTGCGGTCCGGGTGGTACTTGAGGGCGAGCTGGCGGTAGGCCCGCTTGACCTCCTCCTCGGAGGCGCCGGGGGGGATGCCCAGGATCCGGTAGTAATCCTTCAGGGGGCGGTGCCGCATGGCCATGTTCTAGGTGAGGCGCTCCCCCGCATCAACGGGCCCGGCCAGGGCGGCCACCCGGGCCCGCAGCGCGGCCATGAGGCGCTCCGGCTCATCGGCGCCGACGGCGGCAGGATCCCGCAGCAGCTCGTCCACGCTGGCCGGCTCCCCGAAGGTCACCCGGATTCGGGCCGGCCGGGGCCAGCGCTCGCCGCGTGGCCAGACGTCGAAGGTCCCCCCGAGGTGCACCGGGACCAGCGGGACCTTCA
>CAZRDA010000272.1:0-2940 GCA_964598715.1 uncultured bacterium
CCAGGGGAAGCAGACGCGCATCCCCATCACCGCTGCGACGGTGGCTGCCCGCGAGGTCCCCCGCAGCGTCGAGGTCACCGGCACCCTCCTCCCCTTCGAGGAAGTCGTCCTCACCAATGACCACCCCGGCACCGTCGAGGCGGTCCGGGTGGACCTGGGCGACCGGGTCGAGCCGGGGCAACTGCTGCTCAGGCTCGACGACCGGGAGGCCCGCCTCGCGCTCGCCCAGGCCGAGGCGAACCACCTCGCGGCGGAGCGGGCGCTCGCGCGGGCCCGGGCGACGGCCGAGGCTGCCCTCGCGACGATCGCCCGCAACCGGGCAGCCCTGGAGGAGGCCCTCCTGAATCGGAAGCGGTTCGAAGATCTGTTCGCCGAGGGGGCGGTCTCCGCCAGCCAGCGGGATACCGCCCGGACCCAGCACGACATGGCCTCGGCGAGCGTACGCTGGGCCGAGGCGCAGGCGGAGAGCGATGCCCAGGGGATCCAGACCGCGAGCGCCGCGGTGGAGCAGGCCCGGGCCGGCCTCGCCCTTGCCCGCAAGCGGCTCGCCGACATCGAGATCCGCTCCCCCATGAAGGGAGCCGTGAAACAGCGCCTGGTCTCGACGGGCGACGGGATCCGGGAGAAGACCCCGCTGCTGGTCCTGGTGACGACCGACCCCCTGAAGCTTCAGGGGACGGTCCCGGAGCGCTTCGCCCCGGAGGTCCATGTCGGGCAGCCGGTCCAGGTGACCCTGGAGGCTTACCCGGGCCGCGCCTTCCGAGGGAAGGTCTCCCGCGTGAGCCCATCGGTGGACCCCCAGACCCGGACGCTTGGCCTGGAGGCGCTGCTGGAGAACGCCGACGGGCGCCTCAAGCCAGGCTTCTTCGCCCGGGGCCACATCCTGGCCCGGACCGACAGGGCCGTTCCCTTCGTCCCGGAGGCCGCCCTCTACACCTTCGTCGGGATCACCAAGGTCTTCGCGGTGTCGGGGGAGACCGTCCAGGAGCGGCAGGTGGAGACGGGGGAGCACCTGGAAGGCTGGGTGGAGATCCGCCGGGGGGTCAAGGCCGGCGAGGTGGTGGCGACGGCGAATCTGGCCGCCCTCTTCGACGGCGCGGCCGTCAGCGTGACCGGCGCCGCCGGGGCGGGGGAGGCGAGCCGATGAGGCTGGTCGAGATCTGCGTCCGGCGCCCCGTCTTTGCCACCATGCTTACCGTCTCGCTGGTGGTCCTCGGGCTCGCCTCCTTCCGCGAGCTCGGTCTCGACCTGTTCCCGAAGGTGGATCTCCCCACCGTCACCATCACGACCCGCCTGCCGGGGGCCAGCCCCGAGGAGGTGGAGAGCCAGATCACCAAGCGGATCGAGGAGGTCGTCAACACGATCAACGGCCTCGACGAGCTGCGCTCCACCACTATCGAGGGGCAGTCCCAGATCTTCGCCACCTTCATTCTGGAGCGGGACATTGACGAGGCGGCGAACGATATCCGGGAGAAGGTGGGGACGGTGGTGGGGGACTTCCCCCCCGGGACCGATGCGCCGGTGATCGAGAAGGCTGATCCGGATGCCTCTCCCATCATGGCCGTCGTCGTCTCGGGGCGGCGGAGCGCGCGGGAGATCACCGAAATCGCCGACAAGCGGATCAAGCGCCAACTGGAGACGGTCAAGGACATCGGGGCGATCACGCTGGTGGGGGACCGCAAGCGGGAGATCCAGGTCCTGGTGGACCCCTATCGCCTGACCGCCCACGGCCTCTCCATCCAGCAGGTCAAGGAGGCGCTCCGGCGCCAGAACACCGAGATCCCCGGCGGGCGGATCACGTGGGGGGCAAGAGAGGAGGGCCTGCGGACGGTGGGGCGGATTGCCCGCGCCGCCGAGTTCAACGACCTCATCGTCTCGGACCGGAAGGGCGCACCGGTCCGGGTCCGGGACATCGGGCGGGCCGTGGACGGGGAGGAGGAGACCCGGACCCTCTCCCGCCTGGACGGGAAGGCGGCCGTCTCCCTCCTCATCCGCAAGCAGTCGGGGACCAACACGGTGCAGGTGGTGGAGCGGGTCAAGGCACGGCTCACGGAGATCGGCCGGCTCCTCCCCGCCGACATCGAAATGCAGGTGGTCCGGGACCAGTCCCGCTTCATCAAGCGGGCCATCAGCGAGCTTCAGGAACATCTCATCCTGGGTGCCGTCCTGGCCAGCTTGATCGTCCTCCTCTTCATCCGGAACCTCCGAACCGCCCTCATCGCGGCACTCGCCATCCCCGCCTCCATCATCTCCACCTTCACCATCATGCGGGCGGCCGGGTTCACCCTGAACAACCTGACGATGCTGGGGCTCTCCATCTCCACCGGGATCGTCATTGACGACGCCATTATCGTCCTGGAGAACATCTTCAGGCACATGGAAGAGGAGGGCCGGCCCCCGCTGGAGGCGGCGGTCACCGGGGCGAAGGAGATCGCGCTGGCCGTCATGGCCACCACCCTCTCCCTGGTGGTTATCTTCCTCCCGGTGGCCTTCATGGGGGGGCTGGTGGGACGGTTCTGGCGCTCCTTCGGGTTGACGGCAACCTTCGCCATCATGGTCTCCCTGCTCGTTGCCTTCACCCTCACCCCGATGCTGAGCAGCCGGTTCCTCCGGCCGGCCCCCGCAGGGGCCGGGCACGGCTCGAAAGCCGGCCGGCTCTACGCGTGGCTCGAGCGCGGCTACGAGCGGCTGCTGCGCTGGTGCCTCCAGCATCGGGCGGTCACGATGGTCGGGGCGCTGGCGATCATGCTCTCCATCGTCCCCCTCGGCCGCCTCGCCAAGACCGAGTTCATCACGGACGACGACATGAGCGAGTTCGAGGTGATCGTGGAGACCCCGCCCGGCTCCTCCCTGGACAGAAGCACCGCAGTCCTGGCCGCGGTGGAGGCAAACATCCGGCGGGAGGTTCCGGAGGTGGAGCTCCTCTTCACCACCATCGGC
>CAZRDA010000273.1:0-2918 GCA_964598715.1 uncultured bacterium
TCGGGGATCGGGGCAACGAGGTGGGGTTCGGCCTGGTCGTGGGGTCCCTCCCGGCGAGCGCCCTGCGGCGCCGCCGATGCGTCTGCCCCTGCGGCGGGACCATCCTCTCCAGCGTGGCTACGGGGGCGCTGGTGGTCGCCGCCACGTCGAACTGGGGGGCCTACGCTGTCACGGCGGCCCTCGCCCTGCTGGAGGGGCGGGCGGACCTCCTCCCGGATCCCGCGGTGGAGGCGGCGGTTCGGGAGGCGTGCGTCGCCGCCGGGGCCCGGGACGGTGTGAGCCGTGAGGCCGCCCCCAGCGTGGACGGAACACCCCCCGAGGCGCAGGGCGCCCTTCTTCTGCTTCTGCGGGCCGCCGTGCTGGCAGGCCGGCCAGGCCGGCGCCGGAATCCGGCGGCCCGTTGACATCGGGACGGCCCTCGGCTAGTGTGCTTGACGATGCCCGAACTCAGGAAGGACCCGGTCACGTCCCGCTGGGTCATCATCGCCACGGAGCGGGGGAAGCGCCCCTCCGACTTCAAAGCGGAGCCCCCCGCCCGGCGCTCCGGCTTCTGCCCCTTCTGCCCCGGCAACGAGGACAAGACCCCCCCGGAGCTCCTCGCCTACCGCCCCAATGGCGGCGCCCCGAACACCGCCGGCTGGAACCTCCGGGTCGTCTCCAACAAGTTCCCGGCCCTCCAGATCGAGGGGGAACTCAGCCGTCAGGGGGACGGGATCTACGACAGGATGAGCGGCATCGGGGCCCACGAGGTCATCATTGAGACGCCGGAGCATGAGGCGACGTTCGCTTCACTTTCAGAGGAGCAGGTCGAGGGGATCCTCTGGGCCTTCCGGGACCGGATCCTGGACCTGAAGAAAGACCCCCGGTTCAAGTACATCCTGGTCTTCAAGAACCACGGGGAGGCCGCTGGGGCCTCCCTGGAACATCCCCACTGCCAGCTCATCGCCACCCCGATCGTCCCGAAGCGGGTGCGAGAGGAGGTGGACGGGGTGCAGGAGTACTACCGGTACAAGGAGCGCTGCGTCTACTGTGACATGATCCGCCAGGAGCGCCAGGAAAAGACGCGCCTCATCCTGGAGAACGACCACTTCGTGGCCCTCGCCCCCTTCGCTTCCCGCTTCCCGTTCGAGACCTGGCTTCTCCCGAAGGCCCACGACGCCTTCTTCGAGGACGCGAAGAAGGACGAGTACGTGAGCCTGGCCAAGGCCCTGCGGGAGACCCTCCGGCGGCTGGAGAAGGTCCTCGCCAACCCCCCATACAACTTCATCCTCCACAACAGCCCCCTGCGGGAGGCCGACCACCAGCGGTACCACTGGCACATCGAGATCATGCCCAAGTTAACTCGGGTCGCCGGCTTCGAGTGGGGGTCCGGGTTCTACATCAACCCCACCCCTCCGGAAGAAGCGGCCGCGTACCTGCGGCAGGCTGAGCCCTAGCCCGACTCCAACGACGGACGCCTCCGCGACGAAGGCGGCCGATCCGGCCTGACTCACCGACACGATCCGGAAACTGCTGGCCGCGCGCCGAGGCCCGCCCGGCTGATGAAATCAGGGGCAGGGCGGTGGGCTGGTGCTGCTTCCGTGGGCAGACCACGGACGCGGGGCGGCCGGCCCGGCTCGGGGAGAGCGCCAGGCCACGCGCCTTTAGCGCGGGCGGGGAGGTCGCCGGGACCGCCTCGGCCCTTGGCATAGCCGTTGCTTTGTCGGAAAGGAGGGAGATGAAGATGAAGAAGATCGAGGCCATCATCAAACCGTTCAAACTGGACGAGGTCAAGGAGGCACTCAGCGCCATCGAGCTCATCGGCATGACGGTCAGCGAGGTCCGGGGGTTCGGCCGGCAGAAGGGGCACACGGAGCTCTACCGGGGGGCGGAGTACACCGTGGACTTCCTCCCCAAGGTGAAGGTGGAGATCGTGGTCCGGGACATGCACGTGGACGCGGTGGTGGACGCGATCGCCCGGGCGGCCCGGACCGGGAGCATCGGGGACGGGAAAATCTTTGTCGTCCCCACGGAGGAGGCACTGCGGATTCGGACGGGGGAGCGGGGCGAGGCGGCCCTCTAGTCAGGGCACCGGTGGAGCGGAGGAGGGGATGAAGAAGATCGAGGCCATCATCAAGCCCTTCAAGGTGGACGAGGTGAAGACCGCCCTGGCGGAGATCGGGATCCAGGGGCTCACCATCAGCGAGGTGAAGGGATTCGGGCGGCAGAAGGGGCACACGGAGCTCTACCGGGGGGCGGAGTACACCATTGACTTCCTCCCCAAGGTGAAGGTGGAGATCGTGGTCCCGGATGCGAAGTGCGACCAGGTGGTGGATACCATCCAGGCCGCCGCCAAGACCGGCCGGATCGGGGACGGCAAGATCTTCATCCTCCCCTGCGAGGAGGCGGTCCGGATCCGGACCGGAGAGCGGGGTGAGGCCGCGATCTAGCCGGATGTCTTTCAACTGCGAATGAATTCGAGAAGGAGGGACATGTCGTGGTGAGAAGCGCACGGCTCTGGTTCGTTGTCACTCTGCTCCTCTGGGTCGCGGCCCTTCTCATCCCCTGGGCCGCCTTTGCCCAACAGGCCCAGCCACCCGCCCCCCCGCCTCCCAAGATTGATTCGGGGGATACGGCGTGGATGCTGACCTCCTCGGCCCTGGTGCTCATGATGACCATCCCCGGGCTCTTCCTCTTCTACGGGGGGCTGGTGCGGAGGAAGAACGCCCTCGGCACCATCATGCATAGCTTCATCCTTGTCGCCGTGATCAGCATCCAATGGGTCCTGTGGGGCTACAGCCTCGCCTTCGGACCCGACAAGGGGGGACTGATCGGCGGCCTCGACTGGATCGGGCTCACCGGGGTGGGGTTGGATCCCTATCCCGACTACTCCGCGACGATTCCTCACCAGGCGTTCATGATCTACCAGCTCATGTTCG
>CAZRDA010000274.1:0-2915 GCA_964598715.1 uncultured bacterium
GACCCGGTGGACCGGCTTGCGCGCCCCCTTCAGCTCCTGGGCCAGGTGCCAGCCGATCGCCTCCCCCTCCCGATCCGGGTCGGTGGCCAGGAAGACGGCGGCGGAGGCCTTGGCCGCCTTCTTCAGCTCGGCCACCACCTTTTCCCGCCCCTTGATCACTTCGTACTGGGGTTTGAAGTTGTGGTCCACGTCCACCGCCAGCTTCTTGACCGGCAGGTCGCGGACGTGGCCCATGGAGGCCTTGACCACATAGTTCCGCCCCAGGAACTTGTTGATGGTCTTCGCCTTCGCCGGGGATTCCACGATAACCAACGACTTGGGCACGGGTCCTCTCACTCCTTTGGCGACGGTTCTCTTATAGATGATGCGCGCGAGCCCCGGGTGCGCGCCCTCGCACCCGATCGAATATTATATCCTACCGGCCACCCGGACGTAGGTCTGGCCCGGCAGTTGCCGGACGAGCCCCGCCATCTCCAGGGCGAACAGGCCCGCCGCCACCCGCCCGGCGGGAAGCGCCGTCCGGTTCGCCACCGCATCAATGTGGGCCGGCTCAGCAGCCAGCACGCCCCAGATCACCCGGGCCTCCTCCGGCAGGTCTTCGGGCAGCGCGGGGGGTGGGGCCGCCGCCGGCCTCACCCAGCCCGGGATGACCTCCTCCAGGACGTCCGCCCAGTCCTCCGTGAGCTTCGCCCCCGCCTTGATCAGCCGGTTGGTCCCGGTCGAGGTTGGGGCCGTGACGGGGCCCGGGACGGCGAACACCTCCCGGTTCTGCTCGAGGGCTAAGCGAGCAGTCACGAGGGCCCCGCTTCGCTCCGCCGCCTCCACCACGACCACCCCCCGGGACAGCCCGCTGATGATCCGGTTGCGCCGGGGAAAATTCACCGGCAGCGGGCGCGTCGTGAGCGGGAACTCGGTGAGAAGCGCCCCGCGGCGGACCACCCGCTCGGCGAGGGCGCCCGACCCGGCGGGATAGGTCACGTCGAGGCCGCAGCCCAGGACCCCCACGGTCACGCCGCCCGCCTCGAGCGCTCCGCGGTGGGCCGCCGCGTCAATCCCCCGCGCGAAGCCGCTGACGACCGCCACGCCGGCCCGAGCCAGATCCGACGCCAGCCGCTCCGCCACCATGCGGCCGTAGGGGGTGGCCTGCCGGGACCCCACCACCGCCACCGCCACTCCCTCCGGCGACGGCAGGCTCCCCCGGACGAAGAGGACCGGGGGGGGATCCGGAATCTGGCGGAGCAGCGGCGGGTAGGCCGGATCGGCGAGGGTGACGGCAGCGCAGCCGAGGGCGTGAAGACGGCTGAGTTCCCGGGCGACCTTCTCCGCCAATCCCGGATCCCGGAGGGCCGCGGCCACTTCGCAGGTCACCCCGGGGACGGCGGTCAGGGCTTCGGACGATGCGGCGGGAATGGCCCGGGCGTCCCCGAAGCGGGCGAGCAGCCCCGCTGCCCCCGCCGGCGGGAGGCCGGGCGGGAGCGCGAGGGCGACTAGGCCTTCCCGCTCGTCCACGCCCGCTCCTCCCGCCGTCGCGGGCCTGGCCCCTACGGCATCTTCGCGACCAGCCGGACCCGGTCCCCGATGTGGAGGTCGAGGTCGCTCCGGAGGACACGCGCCGTCGCGGTCCGCCCGGCCACCCGGATCACCACCAGTTCCCCCCGGAGGGTGGGGGCGAGCCGGACCTTAAACCAGGCGCGCGGGTCCGAGGCGTAGCCGGTCTCCCGGTGCACCGAGAAGATGTCCCCCGGAACGATGCCGGCCTTGGAACCCAGGTCAATATAGACGATGTGCGATTCCCCCACCGAGATCCGGCCCAGGTCGGCGTGGACGATCATTCCATCCGCGGTGAGCGTGGTCGGGACCGCCGTCCCCAGCTCCGGGATTGCGGCCTCCTGGTAGCGCTGGACGAAATCCCCTACGGCCATGTCCTCACACCCGTAGATGACAGTCGCCCGGACGGACCGGTTCTGGACCTCCGTCACCTGGAGGAGCCCCCGGCCTCGGACCAGGTTCCCCAGGCCCCATCCGCCCCTGGGATGGCTGACCCCCGTGCCCCGCTTGACCACCTGGAGGACCTCCCCCACCTGCACAGAGGCGCCGGAGCGGAGGCTCAGGAAGACCGTGTCCTGCGGCCCGATGGTGAGGCTGTCCCGGAGCGGCCGGACGATGGTCCCGATCCCCAGGCTCCCCCCCTCGTGGATGAACCCCAGGCAGATGTACTGCCCACGGTTGACGATGGGGACGACAGCCGGCGGGGGGGCAAGCGCGGACGGAGCCGGCTCGGGCAGCAGCGCCGGCTGGGCGCCCGGAGTGGGCGGCTGTGCCGCGGCTGGCTCCGCTCCCGTGGCTGGCTCCCCTGCTGCGGGCGGCTCGGCCGCGGATGGCTCCGGCGGCACACCGGCTGGCGGAGCTGGCGCGGGGGCGATTGCCCCCGGTGCCGGGAGAGCGGCCACCGTGGGCGGGGGCGGGACGTAGCCCGGGATGAGGAGCGGATCCCCCGGATAGATCCGGTTCGGGTTCACGACGAATCTGTTTCGCTCCCAAATCTTGGGCCAGAAGAAGGGGTTCTTCAGGAAGTGGCCGGAGAGGGACCAGAGGTTATCCCCGGGACGGACGATGTACACGCCCGCCGTCTCGGGCCCCGCCGGCTCCTCGGGGGCCTGGACCTGCTGCCCCCCGGCCTCCAGACCCATCAGGGTGAGGGTCAGGGCCGCGAAGAGCCCCCCCGCCATCCGCATGGCCTGCCGCATCGCGATGCTCCTCCTCCCCACCGCCGCGCCCGCCTCGCCCGCTACGGGCGGCGGCCGGCGGCTTCCGACGTCGTCCCGGGCCCGGCGAAGGCCCGGTCCACACCTTCGCACAGCGCGTGGCCGATCGTGATGTGGACCTCCTGGATCCGCGCCGTGGAGCGGGACGGG
>CAZRDA010000275.1:0-2910 GCA_964598715.1 uncultured bacterium
AAGTGACGCCGGTCCGGGCCGTCGCCGCGCTCCTGCTGGGCGCAGGGCTCTGCGCCGCCGCGGTGGCCGCCGGGCGGGCCGCCGCCGAGACACCAGGCGACGCTGCGCGCGGCCGCGCCATCTTCACGGGCAAGCGGTGCGCCGGGTGCCATCTGCCCCGCGGCCAGCCGGGCGTCGGCCCGGCCCGTGAGGAGATCCGCAGGCCGCAGGGGGCATTCGAGCTGGCCGGTCGGCTCTGGAATCACGTCCCGGCCATGTTCGCGGCGCTGAAGCAGGAGGGGGCCGGGTGGCCGCAGATCAGCGTGGCGGAGATGGCCGACTTGATGGCGTATCTGCAGGCCGAGGCCCCGCGCGACCCTGAGCCGGATCCCTTGAGGGGTCAGGTGGTGCTGGTCCGGAAGGCGTGTCTGAAGTGTCACAGTCTGCGGGGGGAAGGTGGCCGGATCGGGCCCGATCTTGCGGAGCGCCGTTCCGAGTACGCTTCGGCAGCCGCATGGGCCGCCACGATGTGGACCCACACCCCGCGCATGGCGGCGGTGGCGGCCGAGCAGGGCGTGCTCTACCCGCGCTTCTCCGGGGACGAGATGGGGAACCTCCTCGGGTTCCTCCGGAGCGCCAGCGTGGCGTCACCCCGGTAACCCGCAACAGGGAGGTGGCAACCGTGCGATTGAGAACGTTCCTGGGTCTCCCGCTTGCCCTCGGGTTGGGGATCGGGCTGCTGGCCTACTCCCCGGGGGCCGCCCAGGTCAAGATCCCGCCGGATTTCACCTTCGAGAAGGGGAACGACAGCCCGAGCCCGGTCACCTTCAGCCACGAGAAGCACAAGGCCAAGGTGGAGAAGTGCACGGAGTGCCACGTGAAAGTCTTCAAGATGAAGCGTGGTCAGTGCGGGACCATCACCCTCGCGGCGCTCCAGGAGGGCAAGTTCTGCGGAGCGTGCCACGACGGCAAGAGGCAGATCGCTGGGACGGTCGTGTTTCCGATCGACGCCTGCGACAAATGCCACAAGCCTTGACGGGGGGAGTCTTCCTCCTGGGGCTCCTGGCCTTCCTCGTCGCGGGCGGAGAGGTCCGGGCTCAGCCCCCGCCCGCCGCGCAGGAGTGCCTGGCCTGCCACGCCGACCGGGACCTGAAGCGGACGCCGGCGCCGGGGCGCGGCGCGTCGGTCTTCGTGGACGAGGCGGCGATCGGGGCCTCCCCGCACGGGCCGCTCCAGTGCGTGGCCTGCCACCAGGCGGCTACCGCCCCGCACGAGGAGCGGTTGCCTGCCGTCCGCTGTGAGACGTGCCACACGAAGCCCCACGAGGAGCTGCCGGGGAGCGTGCACGCTACCCTGGCTGGCGGGGGCGGGAGCGCCGCCTGCGTTGCCTGCCACGGCAGCCACCGGATCCGGCCGGCGGCTGCGGACGGCACCGCGATCTGCGCGACCTGCCACCGGCGCGCGGCGAGCCAGGCCGCGGCCAGCATCCACGCTACTGCCCGCGGAGACGGGAAGCGGACCCTGCCCACCTGCACCACCTGCCACACGGCCCACGCCGTGAAATCCCGCCGGGACCCGGCCTCGCCCATCCACCGAAGTCGCATCCACGAGACGTGCGCCGTCTGTCACGCCGATCCGAAGGTCATCCGGGAGGAGCGGATCGCCCGGCCGCGGGTCGTGCCGCTCTTCGAGCAGAGCGTCCACGGGCGGGCCATCCGGGAGAAGGGGAACCTGAAGGCCGCCACCTGCACCGACTGTCACGGCGGGCACGAGATCCGCCGGGCGGCCGATCCGGCGTCCACCATCTTCAAGCGGAACGTGATGATGACCTGCAGCCAGTGCCACGCGGCGGAGGCTGGCCAGTTCCGGACGAGCGTGCACGGGGACGCCGTCTCCCGGGGGGTGTTTGCGGCGCCGACCTGCACCGACTGCCACGGCGAGCACGGGATCACCGGCACCCGAGCGCCGGGATCGCGGGTGGCGCCTCTCACGGTCTCCACGACCTGCGCGGCCTGTCACGAGGCCACCCCGGTGATCGAGGAGTTCGGCTTGGCGGCGCGCCGGGCCGCGACGTTCTTCGACAGCTTCCACGGCCTGGCCGTGCGGGGTGGCTCGCCCGTGGTGGCGAACTGCGCCTCCTGCCACGGGACCCACAACATCCTCCCCTCGTCCGATTCCCGCTCGACCATCCACTCGACGCACCTGGCCCAAACCTGCGGACAGTGCCACCCCGGGGCCGGCGTGCAGCTCGCGAGCGCGAGGATCCACGTCGGGCCGGGATTCGGCGAGCATCCCGTGGTGGCCCTGGTCCGCCGCCTCTACATCGGGATCATCCTGCTGACCATCGGAGGGATGAGCCTCCACAACGGGCTGGACTTCTGGGCGCGGCTGCGCGAGCGCTGGCGCGCGGAGATGCGGGGGGAGGCGGCCGAGCGTCCCGTGCCCCCCGAGGTGGCACGCCGGCTCTTCACGCGCCTGACCACGAACGAGCGGGTCCAGCACGGCGTCCTCCTCACCGCCTTCCTCCTCCTGGTCATCACCGGCTTCGCCCTGAAGTTCCCGGAGGCCTGGTGGGCCCGGCCCCTGGTCTGGATCGAGAGGGGCTACGCCATCCGCTCCTGGGTCCACCGCATCGCGGGCTCCGTCCTCATGGCGGGCGGGCTCTACCACCTGGGCTACCTCCTCGGAACCCGGCGGGGGCGCTCCCAGTTGCGGGCGCTCAGGCCCGGGTGGCGGGATCTGCGGGAGGCCTGGGGGCTCGTGGCCTTCAACCTGGGCCTCCGGCCGGACCGGCCGCGCTTCCACCGGTTCAGTTACGTGGAGAAGGCGGAGTACTGGGCGGTCATCTGGGGTACCCTCGTGATGGCCGCCACCGGCGTGATCATGTGGTTCCAGACGGCGGTCCTGCGGCGCTGGCCCCTCTGGACCATC
>CAZRDA010000276.1:0-2908 GCA_964598715.1 uncultured bacterium
GCCCGGTCCTGGCGGCGGCGCGGGGCGTGGACCCTGTCCTGGCCCCGGCGTGAGGTCGGAAGGGGGTGGTGGGCGGGAGGGAGGCAAGGAGGCGCTGGGGATTGACTCATCCCGGCCCGGGGATCCGGGCAGTAGCGTAATGGAGGGCGTACCGTGAGATGGGGAGAGCGTAGCGCGGTGGCGTGGGCGGCAGGGGTGGGGGCGCTGGCGATCCTGCTGGGACAGGCGGCGGCGGAAACCCCGAGGGCGACGATCACCCTGTGGTACCCCGCCGGGCAGGTCACAGCGGGGGCGGCACACTTTGCGGACAAGGAGATCTTCGCCGCATTCGAGCGTGCGAATAACGTGAAGGTCGAGGCGGTCGCGGTGGATTATGACACCATGATCCAGAAGATCTTCGCCGCCGCCGCGGCCAAGATCACACCGGATATTCTTTTCGTGGACCAGTCCTGGCTCCCCGGCTTTCTCAAGGAAGACATGCTCGAGCCCGTGGCGGGCGCCTCCGCGAAGAAGTGGCTGGCCGCGGTGTCGCCCGAGATCGTGGAGCTGTCGGACTACGGCAACGGGCAGATGTGGGGCTACCCCCAGTACGGCATTGACGTCTACGGCCTGACCTGGAACAAGGACCACTTCAAGGAAGCGGGCCTGGACCCCGAGAAGCCCCCGAAGACCTGGGAGGAATTTCGGGAGTACGCCAAGAAGCTGAGCAAGCGGGACGCCCAGGGCAACATTACCCGGGTCGGCTATGCCATCCGGCACACCGGCCATCCCCACGGGGTCGTCCACAAGCACCTGTGGGCCATCTGGGGCGGCGGCGCCGACCTGGTGGACACCCCGCTCGCGCTGCGCGGCGGCAAGACCGTCATCAGCAACGAGGGGGGGCGGGCGGCCCTGAAGCTCGTCGTGGACATGCTCACCGTGGACAAGTCCACCAGCCTGAACTTCCCCGATCCCCGGGCGGCCTTCCTCAAGGGGATCGCCTCGATGCAGATCAGCGAGACGGTGAGCATCCGGGCCCGGCAGCCGAAGGAGGCGGCGGGGCTGAAGTGGGGAGTCGCCCTGCCCCCGCTCCGGCGAGCGGGTGACAAGCCGGTCACGAACCTGAACGCCTGGATGTACACCGTCCCCCGGGCGGCGAAGAACAAGGCGCTGGCCTGGCAGGCGATCGAGTGGATCAACAGCGAAGCCAAGGACTACGACCTCTGCAAGAAGTACGACGCCACGCCGCGGTACAGGGTCAACTGGGACAAGGAGCCGTTCCGGTCGGATCCGTACGGGCAGGCCCTCAAGGCGATGTACCCCTCCGGCCGGAAGTACCCCATCAACCTGGGTCTGAACGGGATCATGGATGCCGTCGGCGGGGCCATCCAGAAGGTCTGGCACAACGAGGCGACGATCGAGCAGGCGCTGGCCGAGGCCGAGCGCCTTGCCAACAAGGCCATCGCCGACGCCGCGAAGTAGGGCGCGTCCTGCCCCGCGGGAGGGACCCGTGGGGCAGGACTATTTTTGCTGAGCAGGAGACCGGAATCTCATCCATGACCCCTTCGCCATCCGGGTCCCGGGGTCTGCTCTCCCGGCTCCGCGCCAGGCGCGTCTTTCACGCCTACCTCTTCATCGCCCCGGTCGTCGTGCTCTTCGGCCTCTTCCGGGTCCTCCCCTCGATCCAGACCCTGCTGTACAGCTTCTACAAGGTGGAACTCCTGCGGGGACGGTTCACCTTCCTCGGATGGGAGAACTTTGCGGCCCTCCTCCAGGACGAGATTTTCCGGCAGGCGACCGTCAACACGCTGGTCTATGTTGCGGCCATCGTGCCGATCTCGGCCGGCCTGGCCCTAATCCTGGCGGTGCTCTTCAATGTCCAGTTTCGGCTCCAGGAACTCTTCAAGGCGGTGTACTTCGCGCCGATGGTGACGAGTACGGTTGCGGCCGCCATGGTCTGGTGGTGGATGTACAACCCCCAGTTCGGCCTGCTCAACGTCCTCCTGCGGCTCCTCCACCTCCCGCCGCAACCCTGGCTCATGTCGAGCCACACGGCCCTTACCTCCATCATTATCTTCAGCATCTGGAAGACCATCGGCTACAACATGATCATCTACATCGCCGGGCTCCAGGCCATCCCTCCCCAGTTCTACGAGGCGGCGCTCATTGACGGCGCCGGGCTCGTGCAGCAGTTCCGCCGGATCACGATTCCCCTGCTGGCTCCCACGACCACCTTCATCCTGATCTACAACACCATTCTCGCCTTCCAGGTCTTCGACCAGGTCTTCGTCCTCACAGGGGGCGGCCCGGCGGATTCCACGAACGTGGTCGTGCTGGAGTTGTACCGGCAGGCGTTTCAGCGCTACAACTTCGGGTACGCCTCGGCCGAGGCCATGGTCCTGTTCGTGATCATCATGGGGATCACGGCGCTCCAGTTCGTCTACAGCAAGCGGTACGAGGTCACCTTCTGAGGGAGGAGTCCCGGGATGCCGCGATCCGTCCTGGTGACCCTCGGGCGAGTCCCCCTGTACCTGGTCGTCGGCGCCCTGGCGGTCCTCATGGTCCTCCCGTTCTACTGGATGGTCATTACCGCCTTCAGCCCCGCCACGGACATCATCGCCTTTCCCCCCACGTGGATCCCCAGCCGGCTCACCCTGGAGCACTTCGGGGTGGCCTTTGCCCAGGCGCGCTGGCTGGTCTATTACTGGAACAGCCTAGTGGTCGCCGCGGTCTCGGTGGGGTGCTCCCTGCTGTTCGGGCTGTTTGCCGGCTACGCCTTCGCGGTCTACCGCTTCCCCCTGCAAAACCTCTTCTTCCTGCTGATCCTGAGCACGCTGATGGTGCCGGTGCAGGTCACCTCCGTGGCCCTGTATGTCCTGCTGGCCCGGCTCGGCTGGGTGGACACCTACCTGGGCATCCTGGCGCCGAA
>CAZRDA010000277.1:0-2894 GCA_964598715.1 uncultured bacterium
GCAGGCCCCGGTGCTGTAGAGCACCCGCGTCACCTCATCGAAGCGCACGTCTCCCCGGATGAGGGATCGGAGGTCGGCGGCCACGGCCTGGAGTTTCGCGGCAAACGCATCGCTCATGACTTCACCGTCTGGATTCCGCGACCGCCTGGGCGGCCGCCTCGAGAGCCCGGAGGGCCTGCTGTCGTGCGCGACCCGACGTTTCTGCCTGGACCACCGCCGCGAGTGCCTTCTGGCTCACGACGCCTAAGAGAGCCGCCGTCGCAGCGGCCATCGGTAGCGCCAGGTCGGTGGCGAATCGCCGGGCGATCGCGTCGAGATCGGCGACCGCGGTCCGGGCCCGGCCTTTCAGGGAGACCGGCGACCTGCCGTTGACCAGCACGACTCCGGTCTCTTTGAGCCCGGCGGTGACATCGACCGCCGTCAGGATGCTCGCATCCGTCACCGCTACCAGATCCAGGACGTACTCCTGGGAGTAGCTTTCGATCGGCTCTGTGGCTACCCGCAGGTGCGCCGCCTCGGGCACGTAGCCCCGGAGGAACAGCCACGGTGGCCGCAACTGCACCTGCTTCCCCTCACGGAGCGCCGCCGTCGCCAGCAGGCGTGCGGCGCCGACGAAGGGGGCCGTGTGATCGTAACGGGGAAGGCGGCGGCCGTGGAAGCGGAGCTCCTTCACGGGGTGGCCCTCCAGCTTTCATCGACACGCTTCTGGAGGCTTTGCGCCTCGCGACGGCTGAGATGCGCGAACCGCCGCTGGAGCGCGAGATATTCGCGCACCGGCCGCCGCTTCGGGCGGTAGCTGATCTTCATCCGCCCGTCCGTGATCTCGTAGAGCATCCAGATCCCTGTCTCGACAGCCACCCGCGTGACCTCGATGGTCTGGTCGTGGGGATAGCCCCAGGCGATGGGACACGGGCTGAGCACGTGCAGATACCGAAATCCCCGGACGCGGGCGGCGCGCTTGAGCTTCGCCCGGTAATCCGCAGGGTGCGAGACCGCGGCCGTCGCGACGTAGGGGACGCCGTGCGCGGCCATGATGCGGGGTGCGTCTTTCTTTAGCGTGGAGACGCCCCCCGGCGTGGTCGGCGTCCGGGCCCTGACCGGCGAGCTGGAGGTGGCCTGGCCCTGGGTGTTCATCGCGACTTCGTTGTCGTAGCAGATGTAGAGGATGTTTTCATTTCGACTCGCGGCCCCCGACAGGGCCTGGAAGCCGATGTCGAGTGTCCCGGAGTCCCCGGCAAAGCAGACGACCTGCACGTCCCGCATGCCGCGCGCATCATAGGCGTGCCGTAGCCCGGTCGCCGCGGCCGGCGCGCTTTCGAAGATCCAGTGGACGAAGGGGACCGCCCACGACGCGTTGGTATAGGAAAGGCTGAAGGTGGCCGCGCAACTCGCCGGGCATATCACGGCCATCTTCGGCCCGAGCAGCTCGGCCAACAGATCCGCCGCGGGGAGGGCTCCGCAGCCCTCGCAAGCGGTCCCTTTCATCACCGGCGGCAGGCTGAAGCGCTGCGAGCGGGGGATCGTCGGCAGCGGTGTGGGTCGGCCCATGGCGGTCTCTCCCTATCCGGCCCGCGCCAGGGGGCGGGCTTGCGGTGATTCGTCGCGCACGCGCGCCCGGTCGAGGCCGAGCCACTCGATGGCATCCTCCTTCTTATCGAATGGCGGCTCTCCCTTGAGTGCCCTCCGCGCGACCTCCTTGATCTGTCGGACGGTCACGTCGCGCCCGCCGAGGCCGGCGATAACGCCCACGACTCGGGGCGGGCCGGCAGTGCCGTAGAGCGCCGACCGAACCTCGTCATACAGGACCCCGTGACTCCCGGCGGCGCAGTTCCGGTCGATGGCAATGACCAGCTCGGCTTCTCCGAGCGCCTGCCGAATGGCCTCGGCCGGAAAGGGCCGGTAGGCGCGGACCCCCAGGAGGCCGACGGAGAGCCCCTCGGCCTTGAGCTCGCGCACCGCCCGGCGCGCCGTCTTGGCGATCGAGCCCATGGACACGATCATAGAGCGGCCCGCGGGTTCCGTCGTCTCGATCAGCGTCCGGGGGCGGCCGCCGAACGCCTCGGCATACGCCCTACCGACCTCGGGGATGACGGCGAGTGCCGCTTCCATCGCCTGATGCTCGACAAATTTGAACTCCGTATACCACTCGGGGGGCGTGGGCGGGTTCAGCGAGCGCGGCCTTGCTGGATCGAGCAATGCCTCAACGTG
The DNA here is from genome assembly GCA_964598715.1 of uncultured bacterium. Classification (GTDB taxonomy): domain Bacteria; phylum Methylomirabilota; class Methylomirabilia; order Methylomirabilales; family JACPAU01; genus JACPAU01. Next base: position 2,209 of record CAZRDA010000277.1, read on the forward strand.
GACTCCGCCGAGAAATCGGTCCACCGCCTTGGCCTCCGGAACCACGATCCCCTCGGCGGTGTTCGAGTGGATGAATGACTCGTAACAGAGCATCCCGGGCAGGCGGACCCGCGGGTCTTCGCAGATCCTGAAGAGCTGGATGGCCGTCTCGAGGATCTCCTGCCCGTCCTCGCAGAAGAGCTGGAGCCAGCCGGCGCGGTTTACGGCCAGGGCATCGTTGTGGTCCGCGTACCGGCTGTGGGGGACCGAAATGGCGCGATTGACCACCGCCATTACGATAGGGCAGCGGCTGCCCGAGGCGGTGTACAGGTGCTCGGCCATGAAGAGGAGCCCCTGGGAATTGGTCGCCGTGAAGACCCGCACCCCGCCGAGGGAGGCCCCCACGGCCGCGGCCATGGCGGCGTAGTCCGACTCCATGTTGATGAATTCGGCCCTCAGCAGGCCCTCCTCGACATCCCGGGCGATGATCTCGAGCATGGGGGACTGGGGGGTAATGGGATAGGTGGGAATCACCTGAGGCTTCGACAAGCGGACCGCCCGGGCCGCCGCCTCGTTGCCGGTCAGGAGTTCTGTGCGGTTCATGGCGTCTCGTTCCTCCTCGTCTCCCCTCGACTCCTGAGATACGCGAGCACGGTCTCCTTCTTCCGGAGGACGTGCTCGACGATCAGCCGCTCGGCCCGCGCCGG
>CAZRDA010000278.1:0-2888 GCA_964598715.1 uncultured bacterium
GGAGATCACGGCCCGGCGGTCATTCTTCCTCATCGATAAGGAGGGAAGCGTCCGCGGGAAGTGGCTGCCCGAGGAGGCCCCGGTGTTTCCCAGCGAGACGATCCTGGAGGCGGCGCGGCAGATCGCGGGGAAGCCCTAGGGCGTCGCTGCGGCTCGAGCGGCAAGAGGAAGCGGATTGGTGGGGTCGCGCGGGAGATGACGGAGCGGCGACCGGCGGAGGTGCTGCTGCAGACTCGGGGTCGGCGCCCGCTGTCGCGCGCCGGGAGGTTTGCGATCGGGTGTGGGGTCGTGGTCCTTGCGACCATTCTCCGGCCTCCCGCGGTGGGAGCGCCCGTGGCGCCAGGGCTGCTGGAGGCCCTCAACCTAGCCGGCTATCCGCCCGGCGAGAAGCCGCCCGAGTTCAGTGGCCGCACTCCCGAGGGCCAGACGGTGTCACTCGCCGGCCTGCGGGGGAAGGTCGTTCTCCTGAACTTCTGGGCGACCTGGTGCCTGGAGTGCCGACCCGAGATGCCGGTGTTTGAGCAACTGCACCGTGACTTCGCTGGGAAGGGACTCACCATCCTCGGGATCAACGTCCGGGAGGAGACATCCGCCATCTCGGGGTACGCCAAGGAACTGGGCTTGACCTTCCCCCTCGTCCTGGACCCCAGGGGAGAGATCACCCTGTCGTACGGGGTGATCGGCTTGCCGACCACCTTCCTGATCGGCCGGGACGGCCGGGCCGTCGCGCGCGCCATCGGGTCCCGAGAGTGGGGGGCCGCGCCGGGCCGGGCGCTGATCCAGGCCCTGCTGGCGGAGCCGACGATCCCCGGGAGACCGCGATGAGCGAGTCCTTCGCTCCTATAGGCTCGGCTAGCGGTCATTCAGCACGCTCCACGAATCGAGGCGAGCGCCGCGGCCGGCTGCTCCGTCAGACCTTCGGGATCCCCCTGCTCGTGGTGAGCGTGGGGCTGATCACCGGCGGCGCGGTCGGGGCGGAGGGCGCCGAACCAATCCGGATCGGGGCGTTGACGGATTCGTGGGGACCCACGCCGGGCGTGGTGGGGCTGCGGGACGGCCTTCAGGAGCTGGGGTATCGCGAGGAGGAGCAGTTTGTCATCGGTGTCCGGTTCACGCAGGGGGACGTGGCAGTCCTTGCCGCGGCCGCGCGGGAGCTGGTCCAGCAGGGGGTGGACATTCTCTTCACCTCGAATCCGAGCGCGGCGACGGCGGCCCAGATGGCGGCCAACCGGATCCCGATCGTGTTCGCCGGTGGGGGCGATCCCGTGGGGCAGGGACTGGTGCAGAGCTTCGCCCGGCCCGGCGGCAACATCACGGGGGTGACAAACCAGGACCTCGAGCTGGCCCCAAAGCGCCTGGAAGTCTTCCGGGAGATCGTTCCTGGCCTGAAGCGGGTCCTGTTCCCGTACGACCCGACCGAGGCCTTCTCCTTGGAGGAGGCAAAGGTGTACCGCGATGCCGCCCGCCGCCTCGGGATGGTGCTGGTGGAGAAACCAGTGCGGAGCCAGGAGGAGGCGCAGGCGACGCTCGGCCAAATCCGGAAGGGGGAGGTGGACGGGATCCTGGGGCCGCGCTCCCTTTCCTCGAACATCCCCGGCTTCGTCCTGGAGGCCACATCGGAGCGAGCGATCCCGACGATGTTCCCTGACACGTGGTACGTAGAGCACAAAGGTGGGCTCGCCAGTTACGGCCCTGATTTCTATGCATCGGGCAGGCAGGCGGCGCGTCTGGTGGACAAGATCCTCAAGGGGGCGAGCCCGGCTCGGATCCCCGTGGAGGTCAACACGAAGCTCGAGTTTGCTATCAACTTGAAAGTCGCGCGGACTCTGGGACTCACGATCCCCCCCGAGGTCTTGTTTCGGGCTGACCGGGTCTTCCGATGATCCCGCCGAGCCAGCGGAAAGAGAACCGAGACAGGGCGTCGGGTGGAGGCGGGCGCGGCGGCCGCCTGCTCCGGCGGACATTCGGGATCGCCTTCCTCCTGGTGAGCGGAGGGCTGATCACCAGCGGCGCGGTCGAGCTCTTCTTCCGGTATCGCGAGAGCGTCGAGGCCATCGGGGCGCTGCAGCAGGAAATGGCCCAAGGGGCCGCCTTCAAGATTCACCAGTTCGTCCAGGACATTGAGAAGACCATGCGGGCGTCCACGCAGACGAAAGAGATCGTGGCCGCGGGCCTGACGGAGGCTTACCGGTTCGAGCTCATCAAGCTGTTGAAGATCGCGCCGGCGATCACCGAGGCGGCGGCGCTGGACTCTAGCGGCCGCGAACAGATCAAGGTGTCGCGAGTCCGGACGGTTCTTCCGGAGGACCTGGCGGATCGCTCCTCGGCCGAAGCGTTCATCCGGGCCCGGACGGGCAAATCCTTCTTCAGCCAGGTGTACTTCGTGAGAGAATCCGAGCCGTACATGAGCGTCGCCGTCCCGATCGCGCCCTTCCCCGGGGACGTGGCGGGTGTCCTGATCGGCGAGGTCAACCTCAAATACATCTGGGACGTCGTCTCGGGGATCCAGGTGGGCCGGGCCGGGTACGCCTATGTAGTCTCGGGTGAGGGGAACCTGATCGCCCACCTTGACATCAGCTTCGTCCTCGAAAAGCGGAACCTCAGGGATCTCGGCCAGGTGCAGGCGGCGCTGGCCGGCACGCCGGGTCTTCTCGCCGCTCAGCCCAACCTGGCCGGCCAGAAAGTCTTCCCGGCCTATGCCCCGATTCCCGACGTGGGGTGGGCGGTGCTTGTCGAACGGCCGGCCAGCGAGGCCTATGCGCCCCTGTACGCATCTATTCTCAGAACCTCCGTCCTCCTCCTGGTCGGGCTTGGCATGGCCGTCCTCGCAAGCCTCCTCATCGGCCGCCGGGTGCTCGGCCCGGTGGAAGTCCTCCGACGGGGGGCCG
>CAZRDA010000279.1:0-2877 GCA_964598715.1 uncultured bacterium
GCCTCCCGGTTCAGGACCGGCAGGACCCCGGGCATCCCGAGGCAGACCGGACAGGTCTGCGTGTTGGGCGCCTTGCCGAAGGTCGTGCCGCACCCGCAGAAGACCTTGGACCGGGTCAACAGTTGGGCGTGCACCTCCAGCCCGATCACCGCCTCGTACGCCATGCCGTTCCTGCCTCTCGCGTATCGTTCAGATGTCCCGCGCCAGGGCCAGAGCACTACCCTCGGGTCCGGATGGATTCCAGGTACGCGACGTAGGGGTCCGAGAGGTTGTGCTCCTCCGCCCCCTGGATGAGGAGCCGCATATAGCGGCGGGAGGGGGCGTAGTTGCCCACCGCGACCGCGAAGTACATGAAGGCAGTCACCGGCGCGCCGTCCGGCTTCTCCACCGTCACCCTTTTGCGCTCGTAGGCCCGGGGGACCTCCTCGTACTCGTCCAGGGCCTTGAAGTGCTCTTCGGTCACCTCCCAGAGGACCCCCTCCACGACCCGACCCTTGACCGGCTTGACGTCCGCGGTCCCGCCCCCGAACTCGCCCCCCGGCCGGGTGAAGGCGAGCTGGTGGTCGCGGAGGATCCCGCGGCAGACGAACTTCGCCCCCGGGCACAGCCGCTTCATGTGCAGCCGGGCCATGTTGCACCCGTAGGCGAAATACAGGTGCGTTACAGGCTTGGCTTGCGCTTCCGCCATGGCGTTGCCTGCTCGTAGGCGTACGCGACCCGGAGCAACCGGGCCTCGTCGAAGGGCTGCCCGAGGAGCTGCAACCCAATGGGCAGCCCCCCCCTGGTGAACCCGCAGGGGACCGAAATCCCCGGAGTCCCCGCCAGGTTCGCCGAAATCGTGAAAATGTCCGAGAGGTACATGCTGAGGGGGTCGGCCGTCTTCTCGCCGAAGCGGAAGGCCGCGGTCGGGGAGGTGGGCGTCAGGATCACGTCGCACTGCTTGAACGCCGCAAGAAAATCCTGCCGGATGAGCGTCCGGACCTTCAGGGCCTTCAGGTAATAGGCGTCGTAGTAGCCGGCCGAGAGGGCGTAGGTCCCCAGCATGATCCGCCGCCGCACCTCGGGGCCGAAGCCCTCCCGCCGCGTCTGCTGGTACATCTCGATGAGGTCCCGCCCCCGCCGCGAGCGGTGGCCGTACTTGACCCCATCGTAGCGGGCGAGGTTGCTGGAGGCCTCGGCGGTCGCCACCAGGTAGTAGGTCGCCACGGCGTAGTCCGTATGCGGCAGGCTGACCTTCTCCTGGCGCGCCCCGAGCCCCTCCAGGACCCGCATCGCCTCCCGGACCGCCCCCTCCACCTCCGGGTCCATCCCCTCGATGAAGTACTCGGCCGGGATGCCCACTCTGAGGCCCTTGACCGGCTCCCGGAGGGCGGCGCGGTAGTCCGGGACCGGCACGTCCGCCGAGGTGGAGTCCCGCGGGTCGCGGCCCGCGATCACCCGGAGCAGGAGCGCCGTGTCCTCCACGTCCTTCGTCAGGGGGCCGATCTGGTCCAGGGAGGAGGCGAACGCCACCAGGCCGTACCGGGAGACCCGGCCGTAGGTCGGCTTGAGGCCGACGACGCCGCAGAAGCTCGCCGGCTGGCGGATGGAGCCGCCGGTGTCGGTGCCGAACCCCCCCGCCGCCTCGTCGGCCGCCACCGCCGCCGCCGAGCCCCCGCTGGAGCCACCCGGGACCGCCCCCAGGTCCCACGGGTTCGCCGTCGGGTGGAAGCCCGAGTTCTCCGTGGAGGAGCCCATGGCGAACTCATCCATGTTGGTCTTCCCCAGGAAGACGGCCCCCGCCGCCCGCAGTCGGCTGACCACCGTGGCGTCGTAGGGGGGCACGAAAGGCTCCAGGATCTTCGAAGCGCAGGTGGTCCGGACCCCCTTCGTGCAGAGCACGTCCTTCAGGGCGAGGGGAACTCCGGCCAGGGGGCCCAGTCGCACCCCGGCCTTCCGGGCATTATCCACTGCCTCAGCGTGGGCGAGCGCCTCCTCCCGGGTCACCGTGAGGTACGCCCGGATGCGCGGCTCCACCTGCGCGATCCGGTCGAGATAGGCGCGCGTCACCTCCACGGCCGAGGCCTTTCTGGCCCTGAGGAGATCCAGCAGTTCATGGATGGTCAGCCCGATCAGGTCCACGATTTCTCCACGCTACTGCTCGATGATCCGGGGAACCCGGAAGAAGCCCTCCTGCCGGTCCGGCGCGTTCCTCAGCGCCTCCTCCCGGTCCAGGGACGGAGCGAGCACATCCTCCCGCAAGACGTTGGTCATCGGGATCACGTGGGAGGTCGGCTCGACGCTGGTCGTGTCGAGCTGGTTCAGTTTCTCGATGTAGCCCAGGATCCGGTCCAACTGGCTCCGCATCTGTTCCTTCTCCTCTTCGGAGAGGGCAAGGCGCGCCAACCGCGCCACGTGCTCAACCTGTTGCACGGTGATCTTCATCATGGTCTCCTGGATCCCCCCGGATCGGTTTTCCCTATTGTAGCGGCTGGAGGCGGGAGCGTAAAGCGGATGCCCAGGCCGGCCGATCGGTGGGCAAGAATGCCGGCCGGAGCCAACCTCACGCGGGCGTGAGGTTGGCGTACTTGACCTTGAGCCGCTTGGTCCCGATGCCCGCAAAGGTGACCGTCACCTTTGTATCCTCTCCGGTCCCGCTCCGCTCCCGGACGGTGCCGATGCCCCACTCGGGGTGGCGGACCCGGACGCCCGGCCGGAAGAAGTCCACGGTCCGCTCCCCCTCCTCCACCGCCTCGTAGCGGAGGCCTTCGGCTTCCCGAGTGACCGGCGACCCGCCTTCCCCCGGGCTCACGTCGGCACCGTCCGCCCGGACCGTCAACTCGGGTGGGATCTCCTCCAAGAACCGGGAGGGGAGGTTGAAGCTTTCCCCTCCGTACA
>CAZRDA010000280.1:0-2874 GCA_964598715.1 uncultured bacterium
ATCGTCGCCCTGGGTGCGCTGGTAGGCCTTTCGGGTGCCGTCTCCCGGGAGGCCATCGAGCGCGCGGTCGCCGCCCGGGCCCCGGAGGGGACCGAGGAGCAGAACCTCAAGGCGCTCGCGGCGGGCTTCGAGCTGGTCGGGAGAGGGAGAGGACCGCTGCCGTAGGCTCCGCTCGTCCCCCGTTCCCGTCACGCGAGTCCCTCGCTGAACCGGCGGGGAGAGCAGGCGGGCGAGGGGGGACGATCAGCAGGCCGAAGAACAGGAGCATCGCCGCAGATCCTCGGGGTGTCGTGGGAACGGATCGCGATCTCCGGAGGGCCTCTTCCTGGGACATCAACGCCCCATGGAGGGCCCCTTCAGTGATCAGTACTTACCCGGAACCCACCTCGCTCCTAGGGCGCCAAGGTCCCAGGCGCCATCCTCTCGTCCGAATACCCGAGAGGGCCTGAGTGCTCTTTCCTTGGAAATCCAAGACCTTACCGTCTCCTCCGGAAACCATTCATCCTGGCACCATCGTTGCTCAAAGAAGTCCATTGCTAGGGACTGGGTCGGCGGCCGCACAGAAAGAGCGGTCCGGACCCGGCCTGACAGGGTGGAGGGGAGGTACTGATGCTGGAGATCCGCTGGCATGCCCGGGCAGGACAGGGGGCGATCACCGCGGCCAAGGTCATTGCCGAAGCCGCCATGGAGGAGGGGAAGTATATCCAGGCGATGCCCGAGTACGGCCCGGAGCGGTCGGGCGCCCCCATCCGCGCCTATAACCGGATCAGCACTGCGCCGATCCAGGTTCACAGCCAGGTGACTGCACCTGGCCTGGTTGTCGTTGTGGATCCGACGTTGGTCGGGACAGAAGACCTCCTCGCGGGGACCGACAGCACCGCCACGCTCCTGATCAATACCCCGCAGAGCCCGGGTGAGGTGCGGGAGAACCTCCAGGTTCAGGGGCGGAAGCTCTTCACCCTGGACGCCACCCACATCGCCCTGGAGGAGACGGGGAAGAACTTTCCCAACACCCCTCTGCTGGGGGCCCTGGCCCGGGTGACGGCAGAGATCAGCCTGGAGGGGGTAAAGGAGCAGGTGTGCCGGGACCTGGGGAAAAAGGTCACCCCGGAGGTCCTCGCCAGCAACCTCCGGGCGGTGGAGCGGGGCTATCAGGAGGTCAGGGCTGAGCACACCCAAGGAGCGCAGCCATGAGTGAGGAGGCCAAAGGCGGATGGCGAGAACTTCCGTTGGGTGCGCTCATCCTCGAGGCCGGGAATGCCGAGCGGTACTTCACCGGGGACTGGCGCACTCTCCGCCCGATCATTGATTTGCAGAAGTGCACCCACTGCATGGTGTGCTGGTTCTTCTGCCCTGACAGCTCGATCCTGGTCAGCCAGGGGAAAGTGGTCGCGGTGGATCTTGAGCACTGCAAGGGCTGCGGGATCTGCGCGGCGGTCTGCCCGGTCAAGATCCGGGCCATCAGCATGGTGGAAGAGGCCGAGGCGCTCCGGGCCGGCCCACCTGCGGCGGCTTCCGGGTGAGCCCGACCTGCCGGCAGGCGACGCGACGGGGGAATTGCAAATGGTCAGGGTGGTAGCGATGACGGGCAATCAGGCTGCGGCCGAGGCGATGCGGCAGATCCGACCGGAGGTGTGCGCGGCCTACCCCATTACGCCGTCAACCCAGGTGATGGAGACCTTCGCCCAGTTCGTGGCCGACGGGGTCGTGGATACCGAGTTGATTGCGGTGGAGAGCGAGCATTCGGCCATGAGCGCCTGCGTCGGGGCAGCGGCTGCGGGGGGGAGGGTGATGACCGCCACCTCCTCCCAGGGTCTTGCCCTCATGCACGAAGTCCTCTACGTCGCGTCCGGCCTGCGCCTGCCGGTTGTGATGGCGGTCGCAACCCGGGCCCTCTCCGCCCCGATCAACATCCACGGGGACCACAGCGACACCATGGGCTCCCGGGACGCGGGCTGGATCCAGCTCTACGCCGAGGACGCCCAGGAGGTCTACGACAACCTCCTCCAGGCGGTCCGGGTCGCCGAGCACCCCGACGTTCTCCTGCCGGTGATGGTCTGCTTCGACGGGTTCACCACCAGCCACACCATCGAGCGACTAGAGCTCCTGGAGGACGCAGAGGTGCGGGAGTTCGTGGGGGAGTACCGCCCCGCCCATCCCCTGCTGGACCTCAAGCGCCCCGTCACCTACGGGCCGCTGGTCCTCCCGAACTACTACACCGAGATGAAGCGGCAGCAGCGGGAAGCCATGTCCCATGGCCCCAGGGTCATCCAGGGGGTGGGGGAGGCGTTCGGCCAGCGGTTTGGCCGCATCTACGGCCTCTTTGAGGCGTCTCACTTGGACGATGCGCAGGTGGCCATCCTGATCATGGGCTCGGCGGCGGGGACGGCCAACGGGGTGGTCGAGCGCCTCCGGCAGGAGGGGGTGAGAGCAGGCCTCCTCAAGCTCCGGGCCTTTCGCCCCTTCCCGGCTGAGGAGCTGGCCGCGGCCCTGGGTCATCTGCAAGCCGTGGCCGTCCTGGACCGGGCCGACAGCCCGGGCTCCCCCGGCGGCCCCCTCTTCACCGACCTGCGGGCCGCACTGGATGGGCTGAAGGCGCGGCCAGCGGTCTTGACCTACGTCTACGGCCTTGGCGGGAGGGATACCCTGCCCGAGGATATCCGTCGGGTATACCAACGCTTACTCAGGGTCGCAGCGGGGAGGGAGAAGGGCGAAGCGGCGTGTGAATATCTGACTCTTCGCGAAGACCCCATACGGGTAGCCCCGGTCGGAGGTGCATGATGGCGTCTCAGAAGGAAATGCTCGCGGCGGTCCGCTCCCCGTCGGTCAAGGAGCTCTCTTCCCGCCCCGATCTCCTCTCGGGAGGGCACCGGC
>CAZRDA010000281.1:0-2871 GCA_964598715.1 uncultured bacterium
CGCTCCCGGACCGCCCGCTCCATCCGGGCCAGCCCGATGCGGAACTGGTCCTCCAAGAGCTCCCCGGCCGAGCGGACCCGGCGGTTCCCCAGGTGGTCAATGTCGTCCACCACCCCCTCGCCGGCATTCAGGCGGAGCAGGTAGCGGGCGATCGCCACGATGTCCTCCTGCCGGAGGACCCGGACGCTCAGGGGAACATCCATCCCCATCTTGCTGTTGACTTTGAAGCGGCCCACCTTCGAGAGGTCGTACCGCTTGGGGTTGAAGAAGACCGAGTTCAAGAGGGCCCGGGCGCTCTCCACCGTCGGCGGGTCCCCCGGCCGCATCCGGCGGTAAATCTCGACGAGCGCCTCATCCTCGGAGCGGGTGCCGTCACGCAGCAGGGTATCCCGGATTTCCAAATGCTCCCGCCCCTCCCCGCCGTGCAGGAACTGCACCCGCTCCACCCCCCGCTCGATGATCCGCTCGAGCGCCTCGGCGGTGAGCTCCTGGGCGCACTCCAGGAGGACCTCCCCGGTCTTCCCGTCCACCACGTCCACCGCGGTGTTCCGGCCCGCGAGGTCCTCCTGATAGAGGGCGATCTGCCGGATGCGGGCGGCGACGGCCTTCTTCACCGAGGCCCGTGAGAGCTTCTTCCCGCGGGGGAGGATAACCTCCTTGCTCCGCGGGTCCACCACGTCCTTGGCCACCCGCCAGCCCACCGCCGGGGAGACCTGGACCTCCTTCCCGTCCACCCGGTCCGTCAGCACCAGGGTGAACTCCTTCCCCCGCTCGATCTGGACCACGTCCCGCTCGTAGAAGAGGCGCAGGATCTCCTCGTTGGACCCGTAGCCGATGGCCCGGAGCAGGATCGTCGCCAGGAACTTCCGCCGCCGGTCCACCCGCACGTGCAGGATGTCGCTGGCGTCAAACTCGAACTCCAGCCAGGACCCCCGGTACGGGATGAGCCGGGCGCTGTAGAGGATTTTGCCGCTCGAATGGGTCTTCCCCCCGTCGTCGTCGAAGAACACCCCGGGGGACCGGTGGAGCTGGCTCACCACGACCCGCTCGGTCCCGTTGATGACAAAGGTCCCGTGCTCGGTCATGAGGGGCATCTCGCCCAGGTAGACCTCTTGCTCCTTGATGTCCCGGATGCTCTTGGCCTCCCCCGCCCCCCCCTTGTCCCAGACCACCAGACGGAGGGTGACCTTGAGGGGGGCGGAGTACGTCATCCCCTTCTCCCGACACTCCGCGGGGGAGTACTTGGGCTGGCCGAAGTCGTACTTGACGAATTCCAGGGAGGCGGAATCGTCGTAGTCATTGATGGGGAAGATGCTCGTGAAGACCCCCTGCAGGCCGATCTGCTCCCGGCGATCGGGAAGGATCCGGTGCTGCAGGAACTGGTCAAAGGAGCGGCGCTGGATCTCGATCAGATTGGGGATCCCGATGATCTCCGGGATCTTGGCGAAACTCATCCGGTCCCCCGCCCCTTTGGTTTTGAGCACTGCCATTGGCGATTCCCCTCGGGCGCGCGCGAGGCGCGCCAGCGGCCGTCACGGTCCATGACGCTCCGCCCGGGATCGTTCCCCCCGCCGGCCGGAGTGCCGGCGGCGGGGCGTTGTGGAGCCCCCAACCCCGGGCACGCTCCTCGGCTACTTCACCTCGACCGTTGCCCCGGCGGCCTCCAGCTTGGCCTTGATCTCCGCCGCCTCCTGCTTGGAGATCCCCTCCTTCACCGGCTTGGGGGCGCCATCCACCAGGTCCTTCGCCTCTTTCAGGCCGAGCCCGGTGATCACCCGGATCTCCTTGATGACCTGGATCTTCTTCTCGCCGATGCTCGCCAAGACGACGGTGAACTCCGTCTGCTCGGCTGCGGCCGGCGCCGCAGCCGGCGTGCCCGGGGCCGCGGCCACCGGGGCGGCCACGGCCGCCGTCACGCCGTACTTCTCCTCAAGCTTCTTGACCGCCTCGTGGAGTTCGAGGACCGTCCAGGAATCCAATGCCTCCAAGAAGTCCTGCACGCTCACGTTGGCCATGACACCCCCGTTGCCGGCGACCCGAAGGTACCGGCGGAACCCTTCCCTATCCGCCCTGCTGCTGCTTCTCGCGTTGCGCCCGCACCTGATCCAGTGCCACCACCAACCCCCGTAGGTTCCCGGCCAAGCCGCCTGCCAGCCGGCGCAGCGGGGCCTGGAGCACCCCCACGAGCCGAGCGAGGAGCACCGCCCGCGACGGGAGGGCGGCCAGCGCGAACACCTCCTCCCGACTGACGATCCTGCCCTCCAGGTATCCGCCCTTGATCTTGAGCTGGGGGAGGGCCCGTGTGGCCTGCGAGAGGATCCGCGAGGGGGCCAGCGGGTCCCCCCGGGCGAAGGCGATGGCCGTGGGGCCTTCCAGGAAGGGGTGCAAGCCGGTCAGCCCCAGCTCCTCGGTCGCCCGGCGGGCGAGGGTATTCTTCACCACGCGGAACTCCACCTGCCCCTGCCGGAGCTGCCGCCGCAGCTCCGTGAGATCGGCCACCGTGAGCCCGCGGTAATCGGCGAGCACGGCCCCCTGGGCGGCGCGCAGCGCCTGCCCCAGCGCCGCCGCCCGCGCGACCCGCTCCTCCCTGCGCCCTTTCCCGCTCGTCGCCTGGACCATCGCGCATCCCTCCTCAGGAAGCCTTCGCCAGGGCGGCCACGCTTCCCGGGTCCACCGGGATGCCCGGGCCCACGGTGGAGGAGATGGTGATCCCCTTGAGATACTTCCCCTTGCTCGTGGCCGGCTTGGCCCGGATGATGGCCTCGAGAAGGCTCCGGGCGTTCTCGGCCAGTTGCGCCGCCGTGAAGGAGGCCTTGCCGAAGGGGGCGTGGATGATCCCGGCCTTCTCGACCCGGTACTCGATCTTGCCCG
>CAZRDA010000282.1:0-2861 GCA_964598715.1 uncultured bacterium
GCCCTAGTTCAGCCCACGGCGGATCGCGTAGAGGGTGGCCTGGACGCGGCGGGTGACCTGCAGCTTCTTGAAGATACTGTTCAGATGACTCCTGACGGTCTTCTCACTGATGAAGAGAGCCTGGGCGGTCTCTTTATTTGTCGAGCCCGAGGCGACGACCCGCAGGATCTCCCGCTCCCTTGCCGTCAAGAGCTCCTTGACCCTCGGGTGTTGTTCTTCTGGTCTGAGGTCGGTGAAACCCTCTCCTTCGAGGAGCCCGGCCATGAGCCTTCGCTCGACCCACAGCTCTCCGTGGTGGACCGCCTGAATCGCCTTGAGAAGATCGGAGCCGCTCGCACCCATCGAGAGGTAGCCCTTGACCCCCGCCTTCAGGGCCTTGAGAATCAGGGCCTCATCCCGGGCGTCCGGCAGCAGCAGGACCTTGGTGGCTGGGCTCGCCTCTTTGATGACGAGCACGACTTCGAGGCCATCTACCCCCGGCATTTGAAAATTCAGCAGGAGGATGTCCGGTTGCAGCGTCCTGACGGTCTCGATCAGTTGAGCCCCATTGACCGCCTCGCCCACGACTTCGATACTCCCCTCGCGGCGGAGGAGGAGGCGGAGTCCTTCCCGAAACAGCGCCTGGTCGTCGGCGATCACGAGCCGGATGGAGGCTTCCCCCATCGCCGCTTCTTTCTCCCTCAGTGGGAAAAATGCAATACGGCTCTCACGGACCACGCAAGAGTCGGAGACTTGAATCTGCGCCACTGAGGGCTTGTCCTACATGAACAAAGGCACGAATGATGGCGAGGTCGGGCGGCAAGATTGGTAGCCTTGGAATATCCGTTCTCGGCGCTGGTGTCAAGGCAATACTGAGAGGCCGGAGAGCAAGGAGGGCGCATGGGGTCCACCGCCTGATCGGGTTCGGGTGCCTTCGAAAAGAGGAACTACCCCAGCGTCGGAAAGGTTCCCGTTGGGCGGCCTATCTGCCCCCTTGCGGCTGCCGCGCGCCTCGGGTAAGATGCCATGCGCGGGGTCGCCGCGGCGGGGGAGGCCATGCCGGGGGACAAGTTCCGGGATGAGTGCGGGATCTTCGGGGTCTTCGCGCACCCCGAGGCGGCCAATATCAGCTATTTAGGGCTGTGCGCCCTCCAGCACCGGGGGCAGGAGTCGGCCGGGATCGCGGTCTCCGACGGCTCAACCGTCCACGTCGAGAAGGCGGTGGGCCTGGTCCAGGACGTTTTCACCGAGGCCCGCCTTCGCCGGCTCCCCGGCTCGCTCGCCATCGGCCACGTCCGCTACTCCACGACCGGCAGCAGCCACCTCAAGAACGCCCAGCCCTTCCTCGCGGGGACCCGTCACGGCGCAGTCGCCATCGGCCACAACGGCAACCTGCTGAACGCGGTCGCGCTGCGGGCCGAGCTGGAAGCCCAGGGAGCGGTCTTCTCATCCACCTCGGACACCGAGGTCATCCTCCACTTGATCGCCCACTCCAGTGCCGGCAGCCTGATGGAGGCGGCGGTGGAGGCGTTGCGCCAGGTGCGCGGGGCCTACTCACTCCTCCTGATGAACGAGCATCAGGTCCTGGGGATCCGGGACCCCCGGGGGTTCCGCCCGCTCTCCCTCGGGCGCCTGAAGGACGGCTACCTCCTGGCCTCCGAGTCCTGCGCCTTCGACCTGGTGGAGGCCACATTCGTCCGGGACATCGAGCCGGGGGAGTTCGTCTGCATTGACCGGGAGGGCCTCCGCTCCGCCTTCCCCCTCCCCCCCGAGCCTCACTCCCCCTGCATCTTCGAGCACGTGTACTTCGCCCGGCCGGACAGCCTCGTCTTCGGCCAGCAAGGCTCCCGGGTGCGGAAGGAACTGGGGCGCCTCCTGGCGGAGGAGGCCCCGGCTGACGCGGACGTGGTGGTGCCGGTCCCCGACTCGGGCATCTACGCCGCCCTCGGGTACGCCCAGAGGGCGGGCATCCCCTACGATCACGGGATCGTGCGGAGCCACTACGTGGGGCGGACCTTCATCGAGCCGCAGAAGGCCATCAGGCACTTCGGCGTGAAGATCAAGCTCAATGCCGTGCGGGAGGTCCTGGAGGGGCGCCGGGTGGTGCTGGTGGATGACTCCATCGTCCGGGGAACGACCTCCCGGAAGATCGTCAACATGCTGCGGGGCGCCGGGGCCCGGGAGATCCACATGCGGATCTCCTCCCCGCCGACCCGCTGGCCCTGCTACTACGGCATTGACACTCCCACCCGCCGGGAGCTGATCGCGTCCTCGCACACGGTGGAGGAGATCCGCCGGCACGTCCGGGCCGACTCGTTGGCCTATCTGAGTCATCAGGGGCTCCTGCGGGCGGTGGGCAAGGGGGAGGGGTACTGCGCCGCCTGCTTCACCGGCGCCTATCCGGTCCCCTTCCCGGCCGAGGAGACATCCCAGCTCCGTCTGCTCTGAGGGGCGGCCGCCGCCGCCCGGCACTGCCGGGGACAGCGACGCATGGCTGAGCCCAGGGATTTGCACGCGCAGGCGCAGCGAGTCGCCCGCCTCATCATCTCCGACATCATCGCGTACAACCGGGAGAAGATCCTGCACGGGATCGCCAACGATACCCTCTTCGAGGTCCTGGCTGGCGACATCGAGTGGGGGCGCAAGTACTACGAGCAGCGCGTGGACCCGAAGGTGGCCAGGGAGTCCAACTACTACGATCTGGCCCTGGTGGACCTCCTGGTGAAGCCGTACGCCAAGGTCCGTTCCAAGATCTGGTAGAGGGGGGAGAGCTGTGAGCGAGGCGCAGATTGTCCTACCGACCTTCGGGGTGACCGAGTGGCGGATCCTGTGGTTCGTCCTTCTCTCGGCCTTCGTGGCGTTGGCCTACGGGGCCTTCCTGG
>CAZRDA010000283.1:0-2854 GCA_964598715.1 uncultured bacterium
AAGCCGCCCCTTCCCCGAGATCACGCTCGTTCGCGCCGATGCCCGGGCCCTCCCGGTCCGGGCGCGCAGCGTGGATCTCGTCCTCTGCAACCTCACGTTGCACCACTTTGACGACCAGGGGGCGGTCCAGGTTCTCGCCGAGATGGCGCGCGTGAGCCGCACCGCCCTCCTGGTGAACGACCTGAGACGGAGCCGCCTCGGGCTCCTGCTCACCACCCTGCTCCTCTCCCTGTGCCGGAACCCCCTCACCCGGGCGGATGGTCCCCTCTCCTTCCGGCGCGCCTTCACGCTGAAGGAGATCCGGGCGGTGGTCGAGAGGGCGGGCCTCCGGGCCCCCCGCCTCCGCCGGCGCGCCTGGTTCCGCTTTGCCCTGGAGGCTGAGGCCGAGGCCGGGAGCGCCTCATGACCGGCTCCACGGAGGGGAGGCCGTGACGGGCGGGCGCCGGACGCAGGTCGTGGTGGTGGGCGGGGGGCCGGCGGGGACCGTGGCGGCGCTCGTGCTCGCCCGGCGGGGAGTTGAGGTTCTCCTCGTGGATCGCGCTCGCTTTCCCCGCCCGAAGCCCTGCGGCCAGTTCGTAGGACCCGAGGGGGCGCGCCTGCTCGCAGGCCTCGGCCTCTGGGAGGCTGTCCGGGGGGCGGGGGCACGGCCGCTCGGCGGAGTGCGGATCGAGGCCCCGGATGGGTCTGTCCTGGTGGGTGGGTTTCCGAGAGGTCCGAATGCCGTCCCAGATGGGCCGACTGGCCGGGATGGGACGGCCGCCTTCGCCCTCAGTCGGGAGGCCCTGGATGCTGCCCTCCTGGACCGGGTGCGCCTGGCCGGCGTCCGGATCCTGGAGGGCCTCCGGGTGGCGGACGTAAGGGTCGGCTCGCGCGATGTCCTCGTCCAGGGGCTGGCGGGCCGCTCCCTCGTTCCGCTGCGGGCGGAGTGGGTCATCGGGGCGGACGGACGCCACTCGGTCGTGGCCCGTGCCCTTGGTCTTCGTCGGCGACTGTACCGCTTGCGCCGGTTCGGGGTCCTCGCCGACTTTGCCGACTTCCCGGAGGCGGGCCCCTTCGCGGAGGTCTTCGTGGGGCGCCACGCCTATTGCATCGTCAACCCGCTGGGAGAGGGCTTGGCCGCTGTCGGGGTCGTGACAGACTGGCGGGTGGAGGCCTGCCGGGCGGGGCTGTCCGATCTGCTGGCGACGCACCTTGCGGCGTTTCCCTCGGTGGCGCGCCGGGTCGCCGGGGCGCGGCTCACCGGGCGCCTCTACGGCGTCGGCCCCCTGGCCTTTCGGCGCGATCCGCCCGGTGCGGGGCGCGCGCTGCTCGTGGGCGATGCGGCGGGCTTCTATGATCCCCTGACGGGCGAGGGCGTGACGGCTGCTCTTCAGACCGGCGCCCTCGCGGGCACCGTTCTCGCGGAGGCGCTGGCGTCCGCTGCCGAGCCGCCCGAACTCCAGGCGGCGCACGCAGCCTCCCGCCGCTGCCTCCTCGGACCGCGCTGGCGTCTCCTCGCCCTCCTGCAAGCGGTGGTTCGACGCCCCTGGCTTGCCTCCCCCGTTGGCCAGTACCTGGAGCGCCGGTCCGCTGTCGTCGCTGCCCTGATGGCGTCTCTCTTCGGGCCGGTTCCGGAAGGGCGACGGGTCGCGCCAACAGGCCTCTTCTCCCCCTTCTTTGGCCGGGAAAGCCACCCCCTTGGCCCCAAGTGAGGGCAGGTTTCCCCGGGGACTCGAGAGACCGGGACTGCGGCGGTGCCTTGACCCCTCGCGAGCCAGCGTGCTACGGTCGGGCCGCTTCTGACGGGCCGGCGTAGCTCAGTGGCAGAGCAGCTGATTCGTAATCAGCAGGTCGCTGGTTCAATCCCAGTCGCCGGCTCCAGCTCTTGAGCCAGAGATTTCAGTAACTTTCCCGCCTGTCGCCGTTCCGACACACCCTGCTGCTGCTACCATTTTCGCGGTTTCTGGGTCACAATGGCAACGACCTCAAGGTACGGCCGGACTGGAGAATTGTAGGCGAGGCAAAGGGTATGCTGGATATGAAGAAGGGAAGTTTCGATAAGAAGAAGTAATGGAGCCATCATGAATGCCCAACGGACTTTCTGGCGACTTGCTGTGAGCTTCGCCCTAAGCGGAGCAGTGTTCTTCACTCCCTATTTTGAGCATATCCATACATTCGCGGAGCCCGAGAAGGAGCAAAGGTCAAAGGTGGATAACCATCCTCCCTTCTGGCATGCCGACGAGGCTTCTGCGAGTGCTGGCGAAGGCTCACGAACTCACCCCGCCGACACGATGAAGGCTTCAACCGACAGCAGTCACGGCTCAGCGCTGGAAGTGTGGGAGAAATACACACAGTGCGAAAAGACACGAGAGTTCCGTCCGTGCTTCGCGTTGCTCTCGCGGAATACGCTTCGCATCTGGCAGGAGCAGGGCATCAAGACGGTCGACGAGTACGATGATAGCAAGGGCTCAGGAGAGGTCTGGTTCAGCGATTTCAAGGTGCTCAATGTCGCAAAAAGTGACCGGAGGATTATCATCACCGCATGGGCGAAAGGTGGGGGAGAGCGAGGAGACTTTGAGGCGCAACGCGAATACATTCTCGTGCTTGAAAACGACAAGTGGAAGGTGGATACGATCAGAGAGGGAACCGTAAGATATCTTCCGTGATCGGCGGCAGAAGCGGCCGATCTGGGGGGTCGCAAGTCATGCGCGCGGCGGGCGAGCCCATTCGGGCGCCCCCGAAACCTATGAGATCAAGCAGCACGCGCCGTCAATAGACGCCTATTGTGCACCCACGCAGGTGGCCCTTTTTCTGGCATATGTCTTGCTATCGTGCCGTTGAACCACATCGAGGGAGCGCACATGACTTCGGCCCG
>CAZRDA010000284.1:0-2850 GCA_964598715.1 uncultured bacterium
CCTCGGCGTAGCCGCAGGTCCCGGAGGCGGTCATCACCGGGTTCTTCAGGCGCAGCCCGGCCAGCGTCACCGTGAGGGAGGGCTTCTTCACCAGAGAACCTCGCCTGCCTCGAACACCGGTCCGTCCTTGCAGCAGAGCCGGTAGCGGTCCCCGCGGACCGGGATGGCGCACCCCATGCAGATGCCGATCCCGCACCCCATGGGCGCCTCCATCGAGAGTTGACAGGGCACCCCGTGCGCTCCCGCCACCTCGGCCACGCGCCGGAGCATGCCGGGAGGGCCGCAGGCGTGGATCACGCGCCCCGAACCCTGCCCCTCCACCAGGTGCCGCTCCAGGAGGTCTGTCACGAGGCCGCGCCGGCCCGCGCTCCCGTCCTCGGTCGCCACGGAGACGCGCGCGCCAGCCCGCCGGAAGTCGGCAGCGCAGAGGATATCAGGCTTCGAGCGGCCCCCGAGGAACGCCACCATCGTCGGCCGCGCGGACTTCCGCCCCGCCAGTCCCTCCGCCAGGGCGATGACCGGCGGCACGCCGATCCCACCGGCCACAAGCACGCACTCCCGCGTCCCGGCCGGCACCGTGAACGCGTTCCCGAGCGGCCCGAGGAGATCCACGGCCGACCCGGGGCGCTGGGCCGCCAACTGCGCCGTTCCCCGCCCCACGACCTTGTACAGAAAGTCCACGCGGGCGCCACTGCGGCGCCCGCCCAGGCCGCGGCCTCCCTGCGCCATCCGGTAGATGCTGTAGGCTCGGGGGAGAAGCGGATCGCTGCCGTTCTCGACGCGGAGCATGAAGAACTGGCCGGGCCGGAAGGTCGGCCGTATCCCCTCGACCTCCACGGCGACGCGGAAGTACCCGTGGCCGAGATCCCGGTTTTCGGCCACTCGTCCCTGCAACCCCTGACTCCGATGGTCGCCCCCCGCCCCCTGGGCGGAGGGTATGCCGCGCCTAGCCTTCCGCGCCGGCACCGTCGCCGCCGCTGTGGTAGGCCTGGAGCGGGTGGACCTCCAGTCGGCCGGCCTTGAGGGCCCGGATCCCCCCGGCGGCCGCCCTAGCGGCAGCAAGCGTGGTGAAGTAGGGGATTCCCAGGTCAATGGCGGTCCGGCGGATCTCGTAGGAGTCCACGCGGGAGGCCCGCCCCTCCGGCGTGTTGACCACCATGGCGATCTCGCCGTTCTTCATCCGGTCCACGATGTGGGGCCGGATCCCGTCCGTGACCTTGGCCACCGATTCCACGGCGATGCCAGCCCGGGTCAGGGCGGCGGCGGTCCCCGCGGTGGCCAGCAGCCGAAAGCCCAACTCGGCCAGCGCGACCGCCAGGGGGCCCACGTGGGCCTTGTCCCGATCCCGGACGCTCACGAAGGCGGTTCCGGTGAGGGGGAGGAGCCCGCTGGCCGCGATCTGGGACTTGGCAAAGGCCCGCCCGAAGTCCCGGTCAATCCCCATTACCTCCCCCGTGGACTTCATCTCCGGGCCGAGCACGGCATCCACGCCGCGGAACTTGATGAAGGGGAGGACGGCCTCCTTTACCGCCACGTGCCGGGGCCGCGGCTCCTGGGTGAACCCCAACTCCTCCAGGGTCTTCCCCACCATCACCTTCGCCGCCAGTTTGGCGAGCGGCACCCCCACCGCCTTGCTGACGAACGGGACCGTCCGCGAGGCGCGGGGGTTCACTTCCAGGACGTACACGGTCGCATCCTTGATGGCGAGCTGGACGTTCAGGAGGCCCACCACTCCCAGCTCCAGGGCCAGCGCGCGGGTGATCTCCCGGATCTCGTCCAGGAGCTTCTCGGGCACCGAGTGGGGGGGCAGCGAGCAGGCGGCATCCCCCGAGTGGATGCCGGCCTCCTCGATGTGCTCCATGATCCCCCCGATTACCACCCGCTCCCCGTCGCAGAGGGCGTCCACGTCCATTTCCAGGGCGTCCTCCAGGAACTTGTCCACGAGAACCGGATGCTCCGGCGAGGCCTGCACCGCCTTGGTCATGTACTCCTGGAGCGCGGCCTCCTCGTACACGATCTCCATGGCACGGCCGCCCAGGACGTAGGAGGGGCGGACCAGGACCGGATAGCCGATCGAGCGCGCGATCCGGGCCGCTTCCTGGAAGGTGGCGGCGGTGGCGCTGGCGGGCTGCTGGAGCCCGAGTTTCTGCACCAGTTGCTTGAAGCGCTCCCGATCCTCAGCCCGGTCAATGGCGTCGGGGCTGGTCCCCAGGATCCGCACCCCGGCCCGAGAAAGCGGGATGGCCAGCTTCAGGGGGGTCTGCCCCCCGAACTGGACGATGACCCCCTCCGGCCGCTCCCGTTCCACGATGTTCAACACCTCCTCCAGGGTGAGGGGCTCGAAGTAGAGCCGGTCCGAGGTGTCGTAGTCGGTGGAGACGGTCTCGGGGTTGCAGTTGACCATGATGGTCTCGAACCCCAGTTCCCTCAGGGCGAAGGCCCCGTGGACGCAGCAGTAGTCGAACTCGATCCCCTGGCCGATCCGGTTGGGCCCGCTCCCCAGGATGATCACCTTGCGCCGCTCGGACGGGGTGGCCTCGTCCTCCCGCTCGTAGGTGGAGTAGAAGTAGGGGGTGTGGGCCACGAACTCGGCGCCGCAGGTGTCCACCATCTTGAAGGTGGCCTCGATCCCCATCCGCTTCCGGGCGTCCCGAATGGTGCGCTCGTCCGACCCCACCAGCGTGGCCAGCCGCCGGTCCGAGAATCCCATCTCCTTCGCCTCCCGCATGGCCGAGTGGGTCAAGAGGCGCAGGAGCGGCGAGGAGGTGCTGCCCTTGTCGGCCCCCACGATCCGCTCCTCGTGCCGGACGATCTCCTGGATCTGCTCCAGGAACCAGGGGTCAATGCCGC
>CAZRDA010000285.1:0-2841 GCA_964598715.1 uncultured bacterium
CCGGAGGAGGGTAGTCCCGATCTCCTTTCCCCGCCAGGGGCGTGCCACCTCCAGCGCCGCAACCTCGTACAGGCCGGGGACCGCCCGCCGCCCCCACCGGCTCTGGGGATGGGGGAGGCTCAGGAAAAGAAACCCCACGATCCGCTCCTCGACGATTGCGACCGTGAGCTCGCCCCCGGGCGCCCGGGCCATCCCGATCAGCGTAGCCCGGACCGCATCAGCCGCGTGGGCAAAGTCCTTCCCCAGCCCTTCCGCGACCCCGAGGCCTGCCAGGGTCTCCCGGGATGGGCGCGTCTCGTACCGGATCGGTTGCGATCGGACGGCAGTACCCCCGCCCGTCCCGACGACCATCGCAGAGGGAAGGAGAGCGCCGGCAGCGCCTGCGCCGGCGGTTGGCTGAAACGCAGCAACGGCCTCCCGGGCGCAGCCCCGGGAGGCCGCCCTTCAGCCGGGCCCGCTAGAAGACCACGGGGACCGGCTCCATCAGCAGGTCCTTGATCATCAGGATCAGGCTGTGCTTCGCGCCCGCCTGGTCCTTCACGTAATTGGACAGCGCCGCCTCTTTCTCGAACCCCATGCTCTTGAAGGCAGCCAGCGCCGACTTCTGGGTCGCCATCACCTCGGCGACGAGGAGTTCGAGGCCGCCCTGCTTCGCGACCGTGCCCAACTCCTCGAGCAGGAGGGTCCCGAGGCCTTTCCCGCGGTAGTCCTTGTCTATCACGATGCGCACCTTGCCCGCGTGGCTGGCCCAGCCCCCTTCCCGCCGGTGCAGCGTGGCATCGCCGACGATATTATCCCCGACCTCCGCCACAATAGGAAGGACCTTCTTGTAGTCGAGCTCCCGCGCCCACGCATCAATGACATCCCGCCGGGACACGTCCTCCCGCAGGAAGAGACGGTCCTCGCGAGGCACCCGCGCGAAGAAGGCATGGAGCTTGCCCGCATCCTCCTTGACCATCGGCCGGATCGTGACCGCGGTCCCGGTCCGGAGGTTCACCGTCTTTGGATATCCGCTGATCATGGTCCACTCCCTCCCTGCATCCTGACAGCCTTGCCTCGAGACCCCGGGCTCCGGAGCGGCCCGGAGGGCCCCGCGCCTGCTCGGCTCCAGCCGTTGCCATCTCCGTCCCTCCGGGAGCACCCTCAACCGCCGGCATCCGCGCCCCTGCCGAACCGGGCTGTTCCGGCTCGCCCCGCCCCGTCTCGTGGACAGCGAGGACGGGGCAGGGGGCCTTCCGGATCACCGCCTCCGCCACGCTCCCCAGGAGCACGTGCGGCAACCCCCTTCGCCCGTGGGTCCCCACGACGATCAGGTCCGCCCGCTCCGCTTCCGCCTCGGCGATGATGGTTGTGGCCGGCGGCCCCACCGTCACCTTGCGGCGAGCGGCGAGGCCCAGCGCCTCGACCTCCTGCTGTCTCGGCGCCAAGTCCCGATCGCAGGCGGCGACCTCCGCCTCCAGCCACTCCCCGGGGAGCGGGGCGGGCAGACCGGGGGCGCTGACGACCTGCGCGGCGCTGACCACATGGAGCAGGCACACCTCGGCCGCCAGGATGTCGGCCAGCAGGAGGGCGTAGCGCCAGGCCATCTCCGAAGCCGGGGACAGGTCGGTCGCCCACAGGATCCGCTTGACCGCGGTCAGGGGACGGTCCGGCTGCCCGGCCCTGAGGGCGAGGACCGGGACGCGGGCGCTCCGGAGGACGGCCGCGGTGACGCTCCCCATCACGAGGTGGCTGATGCCGGAGCGCCCGTGGGTGGCCATCACGACGAGGTCGGCCCCGTCGGCCGCGGTGGCGATCTCCTTTGCCGGGTCTCCCACCGCAACCTGCACCTCGACCGCCAGGAACCGCCGCCACTCCTCGGGAACGGCCGCCTCCATCCACACCCGGAGGCTCTCGCGGGTGTCGTCGAGGACCGACTCCCGCGTTCGGCGCTTCATCGCCTGGATCTCCCCCGTCATGGCGAGGAGGGGGATGGCATGGAAGACGACGAGCCCCGCCTCGAGGCGGTTGGCGAGCTGCGCCGCGAGGGGACAGGCCTGCCCGGCCAATGGGGAGAAGTCCGTGGGCGCGAGGATCCTCTTGATCTTCGGCATCGGGTCCATCGCTCTCCTCCAACCCGCCCGGGATGTCCCGGGAGGCTCCGCGCTCCCGGGAGGGAGCGGGCGCCCCGCCCCGGTCAAGGCCAGGGGGAACCTCGAGGCCCCCCTAAGCCAGGTCCAGGTTCAGGACCACCAGGTCGTGGTACGTGCCCGCCGGATCAATGACGTTGCGCTCGAACCGCGCCACCGGGTCCCGGTCCTCCTTCACCATGGCGCGCACGGTCACCCTGGTCCCGTCCTCCAGCGTCCAGGCCTTGGGGAACTCCGCCAACAGCATCTCCGTCTTCGGCATGGCCCATTCCCCTCGTAGCGGCAAAGACCCACTCCGCTCGCAACAGCCCTGAGGGTAGGCAAGGAGGGTGCCACCCCGGCGGAGGTCACCGCTCGGGCGCTAATTGCTGGATTCTCCAGCGAAAGCCGGACAGGGGAAGGGAATGGTCGGGTGGACGTCCCCTCGGAGAACGGGACACGGCTGCCCCAGGGGAAAGAGGGGCCGGGACGATCAGGCCAGCAAAATCAGACGGACATCTCGGCCGGAAGGGGCGCCGCCCGGATGGGGCAGGACTGCCCCAGGAATTGCGGATGCCCCAGGCCATTGCCCCGGGGAAGTCGGCGCGCGTCGCACGATCTTCACCGCCCATCCCTGTAGCATGCTCCGCTCCCCCAGCGGGGGCGATCTCCCGCCCCGCTCA
Source organism: uncultured bacterium (assembly GCA_964598715.1). Taxonomy (GTDB): domain Bacteria; phylum Methylomirabilota; class Methylomirabilia; order Methylomirabilales; family JACPAU01; genus JACPAU01. Next base: position 2,792 of record CAZRDA010000285.1, read on the forward strand.
GGCGGCCTCCGGGCGACACACCCCGTCGCACCAGCCCGCCAGCGCCGCCG
>CAZRDA010000286.1:0-2840 GCA_964598715.1 uncultured bacterium
TGGGGACCTACGACCGGGTGGTTACCGTGGACCCCAGGAGTAGCGGCTGGAGCATTCGCTTCGTCGAAACGAGTTTCTAAGGTTCGGGTGAGGGGGCGTCCCCAAAGGAGGGCGGCAGGTCTCCTGCCGCCCTCGGTCTCTCCGGTGGTGGGCCGGGCCGGCCGCCGGAGTATCCGCGCGTCGGAACCTGTTTGACTTCTCGTCATCGCCGGGGGTATTCTCGCCAAGCCCGTGCAGAGCGGGTCGCGTGAAATCGGGGCGGGGGAGGAAGGAGTCAGCGGTGGGCATCGAGTCGCTCATCCGTGACCTGCTGAAGGAACTGGGCGAGGACCCGTACCGGGAAGGGCTTCTGAAGACACCCGGGCGGGTCGAGAAGGCCTGGGAGTCCCTCACCAGCGGGTACCGGATGGATCTCTCGGAGATCCTGAACGGAGCCGTTTTCGCCGAGCAGTATGACGAGATGGTCCTGGTGAAGGACATTGACATGTACTCGATCTGCGAGCACCACCTCCTCCCCTTTTACGGCAAGGCCCACGTGGCGTACCTCCCCAAGGACAAGATCCTGGGCTTGAGCAAGGTCGCCCGCGTGGTGGAGATGTTCAGCCGACGGTTGCAGGTGCAGGAGCGCCTGACCTGCCAGATCGCCGACACCCTGATGGAGGCGCTGGAGCCGCGGGGGGTGGCGGTGGTGATCGAGGCCTACCACCTCTGCATGATGATGCGGGGGGTCGAGAAGCAGAACAGCCGGGCGGTGACCAGCCGCATGCTGGGCCTCTTCCGCGATTGCCCCATGACCCGGAATGAGTTCCTGCAACTCATCGCCGGCCCGGCCAGATGAGCATCCGGGGCCGGATGACTCCTGGCGCCGTGGCGGCTGTGGAGGGGGGGCACCTGGCATACACGGCCGCGGAGCAGGGCCGTGGTGAGGTCGGACCATCAGACCATCCACTAACTATTTGAACTTCAACCGCTTGTGAATCCATCGTCGCACATCCTCACTTGACACTGGGATGGCCTTTGCTATGCTCAAGCGAGGATTAGCAGGTGGTCTTATTGGATCAGGGCTGTAGGGAGGCAGGGGTGGTGCTTGAGTTTCCGATGGTGGGACCAGATGGGGAGCGCCCCGAGTTCCCGATCGGCAGGGTCTCGGCTATGCTCGGGGTCAGCGACCAGACCCTTCGCCTCTATGAGAAGCACGGGCTGGTGAAGCCGGCCCGCCTCGGGGGGGAGCGGACCTACTCGAAGGGGGACGTCCAGTGGCTGATGTGCCTCCGGCACCTCATCCACGTGGAGAAGGTCAGCGTTGCCGGCGTCCGGCGACTCCTGGAGTTCGCCCCCTGTTGGGAGCACGTGGCGTGCCCGCCCGAGGTGCGGGTGCGCTGCCCTGCCCCCCGGAAGTACGCGAAGCCCTGCTGGGAGTTGACGCAGCGGTTCTGTTTCAAGCCTGTGCCTCACTGTGAGACGTGCGGCGTGTTCGCGGTGGGAACGACCGGACTGCGGAGCCCGGGGAGCGAGGGGAGCGTGGCGGCCGGGTAGCGGCCGCGCGAAACCAAGGCAGCCGCCCCGGGCGTGCCCCGCGGGCGTGCGGGGGTAGGGGGTGCGACGTGTGGGGGAAGCAGCGGAACCAGCCGGGGGCCGGGGCGGTCTCTGAGGCCGCGGTCCTCGAAGCCCTCCGGAAGGTGCAGGACCCGGAGATCCACAAGGACCTGGTCACCCTGAACATGGTCAAGGACCTGAAGGTGGAGGGGGGAACGGTCCGCCTGACCGTGGAGCTCACCACCCCCGCCTGCCCCCTGAAGGAGAAGATCGAGGGGGATGTCCGGGAGGCGCTGCTGGCGGTCCCGGGCGTCACCCAAGTCGAATTGAAAATGAGCAGCAACGTCGCCACGAGTCGGGCAACCCCGGAGCGGGCGCCGTTGCCGGGGGTCAAGCACGCCGTGGCCATCGCCTCCGGCAAGGGGGGTGTGGGAAAGTCCACCGTCAGCACCAATCTGGCCGTGGCGCTTGCCGCGGCCGGCGCCCAGGTCGGCCTCCTCGATGCGGATATCTACGGCCCGAGTATCCCCCAGATGATGGGGATCCGCGGAGAGGCGCGCAGCAACGGGGGCAAGATCATCGCCTTCACCGGCCACCTGGGGGTGAAGGTGATGTCCCTGGGGTTCTTCCTGCCGGAGGGGGCGCCGGTGGTCTGGCGCGGGCCCATGGTCTCCGGCGCCATCCAGCAGATGCTCCGGGACGTGGACTGGGGGGCCCTGGACTATCTATTGATAGACCTGCCGCCCGGAACCGGGGACGCGCAGTTGACCCTCTCGCAGACCATCCCCCTCACCGGGGCCGTCATCGTGATGACCCCGCAGGACGTGGCCATGAACATCGCCGGCAAAGCCCTGGCCATGTTCCGCCAATTGAAGGTCCCCATTCTGGGGATCATCGAGAACATGAGCGGCTTCGTCTGTCCGCAGTGCAGCCACGAATCCGCCATCTTCTCCAAAGGCGGCGGCCGCCGGGCGGCCGAGCGCGTGGGGGTCTTCTTCCTCGGGGAGATCCCCATTGACCCGGAGATCTGCCGGCTGAGCGACAGCGGTCAGCCCCTGCTCGTGGCCGCCCCGGAGTCCGCCTCGGCCGGGATCTACCGGAAGGTGGCCGGGACGCTCGCGGGGCGGATCAGCGTGGCGAGCCTGGCGGAAGCACCCACGGAGAACGTGGTCTTCATCAAGGGACCGGCTCCGGGCCGATAGGCCCGGTCGCCGTCCGCTACGCCCATGAGGGACCGGGAGCGCTCAGTCGAAGTCGATGCCCTCCAGGCCCAGGTGAAGGCCCTCGAGGAGGAGGTGTATCAC
>CAZRDA010000287.1:0-2838 GCA_964598715.1 uncultured bacterium
TGAGCAACCCGGCGTGGGCAGCGTTGACCATCTCCACCACGGTGAGGCCGGGCTCACGGGGGAGAGTGCGTCCCCACCTCTTCTCCAGCTCCGCCCTGGCCGCCGCATCGGTGACGGGGCGGTACCCGGAGAAGAAGTTCGGGAGGACGCCCATGTCGGAGGCGCCCTGGACGTTGTTCTGGCCCCGCAGGGGGTTCACCCCCGTTCCCGGGCGGCCGACGCTCCCCGTCAGCAGGGCGAGGTTGCAGATGGCGAGGACGTTCTCGGTCCCGGTGGTGTGCTGGGTCATCCCCATGCCATGAAACATCATCCCCGACTTGGCCCTGGCGTAGAGGCGCGCCGCCCTTCGGAGAGCCTCCGCCGGAACGCCGCTCAGCGCCTCCACCCGATCCGGGGTGAAGGCGGCGAGCGACGCCTGGAACGGTTCGAAGCCTTCGGTCCGCTCCCGGATGAAGGACCCATCGGCAATCCCCTCTTCGAGAATAACGTGGGCCAGGCCGTTCAGGACCGCGGCATCGGTCCCGCCCCGAGGCCTCAGATGCACGTCGGCCAGGGTCGCCAGCTCCGTCCGTCTCGGATCCATGACGATGAGCCTCGCGCTCCCGGCCCTCACCGCTCGCTTGACCGCTCCGCCGATGACAGGATGGCTCTCGCACGTGTTATGCCCGAGGAGAAAGATGACATCGGCTTCGGGGATCTCCTGCGGGGCATTCGTCATCGCCCCGTGGCCAAAAGCCATCCCCATCGCGGAAACGCTGGACGAGTGGCAGAGGCGGGCGCAGTGGTCAATGTTGTTCGTCCCCAGGGCGGCGCGCGCGAAGCGCTGGAGGACGTAATTGTCCTCGTTGGTACACTTCGCGCTCCCCAGGATCCCCAGGGCCTCCGGGCCGTGCGCCCCCAGGAGGGCGCGGAGGCGGGCGGCGACGAGCGTGAGGGCCTCTTCCCACGTCGCCTCCCGGAAGAGCCGGCTGGGCTCGACGCCTTGCGGTGGAACCCGCGGCACACCCTCTCGACGGATGAGGGGAATGGTCAGCCGATCGGGATGCGTCGCATAGCAGAAGCCGTAGCGCCCCTTCACACAGAGGGAGCCCCGGTTGGCGGGGCCATCCTCCGACCCGGTCACGAGAACGATCCGGTCCCGATGGGTGTACACATTCATGGCACAGCCGACGCCGCAGTACGGGCAGATCGTCCGCGTGGCTTGGGCTTCGGCCTCCCGTACCCTTGGGCTTTGGGCGTCGAGGAGAGCTCCCGTTGGGCAGACGGAGACGCACGCGCCGCAGGCGACGCAGCCGGCCTCCTTCATCTCCAGATCGAAAGCGGTTGCCACCCGGGCCTTCGCCCCCCGTCCGACCATGGCGAGGACATCGCAGACCGCAATCTCCCGGCAGGCCTGCTCGCAGCGCCCGCAGCCGACGCACTTGGCCAGATCCATCCGGATCAGGGGGTGGCGATCGTCAATCCGGCTCGGCCTGAGGCCGCTTGGGGTCCAGACCCTCCCGATCCGGTGCTGATCAGCAAGATCGGTCAACTCGCAGCGGCCCAGGACATCGCCCCTGGGCGCCGCCTCAGGATACTCAGTCCAGTGGAGCTCCAGAATCACGCGGCGGGCCCGCTGGACCCGCTCGCCCCCGGTCCAGACGCTCATTCCCTCCTCCGCCGGGATGACGCAGGAAGGGAGGAGCGTCCGCCAGCCTTTCACCTCCACCACGCAGAGCCGACACTTCCCCGAGGGGGTGAGGCGCGGGTGGTAGCACAGGGTGGGGACCTGGATGCCCCGGGAACGGGCGGCCTGAAGCAGCGTGGTCCCTCGAGGAACGGTGATGGCGTCTCCGTCGAGGGTGAAGGCGATCTCGGTCATGGCACCTCCCCCGAGCGCCTCCCGCATACTCCAGCAGGGCAGTGACCCTGGGCGTGGGCCGCGATCTCTCCGGGGAAGTGGGTGAGGACGGAGAGGAGGGGATTCGCCGCCACCTGGCCGAGACCGCAGCGCGACGCATCGGCCAGGACCGCTCCCAGTTCGCGGATCCGGGCCTCCGCCCGCATCCGGGTAGCAGTGTCCGGGAGCCGATCTATCTCCGCGAGGAGGGCCGGCGTCCCGAGGCGGCACGGGTCGCAGGCGCCGCAAGACTCCTCGGCGAAGAATCGGGTCTCGCGCCTCGCCAGGTCGAGGAGGCAACTGCGCGGCCCGACCACCACGACCGCCCCCGAGCCGAGGTCGGCGCCCCGCGCCCTGAGCGGCGCCACCTCCAGCGGGACATCCAGCGCCCCCGGGGGGAGGAACCCGCCGCAGGCCCCCCCGGCGAGGAAGGCCTACAGGGGCTGCCTGCCCCGAAGGCCGCCGCCGAACTCGAAGATCAGTTCCCGGGCCGTGATCCCTCTCGGGAGCTCGTAGTTGCCGGGCCGCGCGGCCTCTCCCGAGAGGCAGTAGACCTTCACCCCGCTCGAGCCGTTCCGTCCCAGGGCGCGGTACCAGGCCGGGCCGTGCTCGAGGATCGCCGGCACGGCCGCCAGGGTCTCCACGTTGTTCACGAGGGTGGGCCGGCCGAAGAGGCCCCGCTCGCTCGGGTACGGGGGCTTGACCCGGGGGAGGGCAGGACGGCCCTCTAGGCTCTCGAGGAGGGCAGTCTCCTCCCCAGCCACGTACGCTCCGGCCCCCAGGCGCAGGTGCAGATGGAAGGCGAAGGGCGTCCCGGCGACCCGCTCCCCCAGGAAGCCTCCCTCCCGGGCCTCCGCCAGGGCCACCTCCAGGCGCTCCCGCGCCAGGCGGTACTCCCCCCGCAGGTAGATGAAGCCCTGGGTGGCGCCGACCGCGTAGGCGGCGATCGCCGCCCCCTC
>CAZRDA010000288.1:0-2821 GCA_964598715.1 uncultured bacterium
GCCGCCCGGCAGCGGGAGGTGGCGACCCTGCGGCGGAAGTTCTGGGTCGGCCTGGCCCTCACCCTCCCGGTTTTCTTTGGGTCCTTTCCGGAGTGGTTCCCGTGGGTGCCGGCACTTCTCCAAGAGCACGGGGTGCTTCTGCTCCTCGCCACCCCGGTGCAGTTCTGGAGCGGCTGGCAGTTCTACCGGGGGACGTGGGCCACCCTGAAGCACGGCAGCGCCGACATGAACACGCTCATCGCCGTCGGCACCTCCGCGGCGTACCTGTACAGCCTCGCGGTGACGGTGGCGCCGGGCTTCTTCGCTTCCCGCGGCATCCAGCCGATGGTCTACTTCGACACGGCGGCGGTGATCATCGTTTTGATCCTTCTGGGGCGGCTCCTGGAGGCGGCCGCCAAGGGCCGGACATCGGAGGCGATCCGGAAACTCATCGGCCTCCAGGCCAGGACGGCCCGGGTGATCCGGGACGGCCGCGAGCAGGACGTCCCGGTGGAAGACGTCCGGATCGGCGACCTGATCCTGGTCCGCCCTGGCGAGAAAATCCCGGTGGACGGGGTGGTCCGCGACGGCTACTCGGCCGTGGATGAGTCCATGATCACCGGCGAGAGCCTGCCGGTGGAAAAGCGGGTGGGGGACCCGGTCATCGGCGCGACCCTCAACAAGACCGGCGCCTTCCGGTTCGAGGCGACCAAGGTCGGCAAAGACACCGTTCTGGCCCAGATCATCCGGCTCGTGGAGGAAGCCCAGGGCTCCAAGGCCCCTATCCAGCGCCTGGCCGACCGGGTGGCCGGGGTCTTCGTCCCGATCGTCATCGGCATCGCCGCGGCGACATTCTTTGCCTGGTGGTGGCTCGGGCCGGCGCCGGCCGCCCTCTTCGGCCTCCTCTCCTTCGTGGCGGTCCTGATCATCGCCTGCCCCTGCGCGCTCGGCTTGGCCACGCCGACCGCCATCATGGTGGGGACCGGGAAGGGGGCGGAGCACGGCATCCTGATCCGGGGGGGCGAGAGCCTGGAGACGGCCCACCGGCTCACGGCCGTCGTCTTCGACAAGACCGGGACCCTGACCGAGGGCAAACCGTCGGTCACCGACCTGGTGACCCGGGACGGGCTCGACGAGGCCGGCCTGCTCGCCCTCGCGGCTTCGCTCGAGAAGGGCTCCGAGCACCCCCTGGGGGAGGCCATCGTCCGGGAGGCGGAGGGCCGAGGCCTCACGCTTTCGGGGGCCGAGGCCTTCGAGGCGCTCCCCGGGCGGGGCGTCCGGGGGACCGTGGCGGGACGCAAGGTTCTCCTGGGCAACGACCGGCTGCTCGCCGAGGCGGGAATCGCCTCGGGGGCGCTGGCGGCGGAGGCCGAGCGCCTGGCGGCCGCGGGAAAGACCCCCATGTTCGTGACGGTGGACGGCCGGGCGGCGGGGATCATCGCCGTGGCGGACACCCTGAAGGCCGGGTCGCGGGAGGCGGTGGAGCGGCTGCATCGCCTTGGGCTCCAGGTGGTGATGCTTACCGGGGACAACCGGCGGACCGCAGATGCCATTGCCCGGGGCGTCGGGATTGACCGGGTCAAGGCGGAGGTTCTCCCCGAGGACAAGGCGACCATCGTCAAGGCCCTCCAAGCCGAGGGGCAGGTGGTGGCAATGGTGGGGGATGGCATCAATGACGCGCCGGCCCTGGCCCAATCCGACATCGGCATCGCCATGGGGACAGGGACCGACGTGGCCATGGAGGCGGCCGACATCACCCTGGTGAAGGGGGATCTGCGGGGCGTGGTGACCGCGATCGAACTGAGCCGCCGGACGTTACGGACCATCAAGCAGAACCTGTTCTGGGCGTTCATCTATAATGTTCTGGGCATCCCCGTCGCGGCCGGCGTTCTCTATCCGCTCTTCGGGGTGTGGCTTGACCACATGCCGATGATCGCGGCGGCCGCCATGGCGCTCTCATCGGTCTCGGTAGTGACGAACTCCCTCCGGCTGCGGCGCTTCCGGCCCGCCCTGGCGCGCTGAGGGCATCCGGGCCGGGGGCTCGCTTTTCGCCACCCCAGTGATAGACTATCGGCCGGCCCCCCCCGTCCGGGGTCGGCGGAGGCTCCCAGCGATGTGGAGACGACTCGGCACAATCCTCCTGGTCGGAATAGTGGCCGGTCTCACCGTGGTGGCCGCGCTTCGGCTGCTCCCGCCCGGGCCCCTCGGGCCCGGCGTTCCTCCCGGGGCCACCGTCCTGGCCGAAGGCCCCTCCTCGCCCGACCCGGCAGACCTCACTCCCGAGGAGCGGATCCTCATCGGCGTCTACAAGAAGGTGAGCCCGGCGGTGGTCCACATCGCCAGCCGCGCCCTCGCCTATGACTTCTTTTTCAACCCGGTCCCCCAGGAGGGGACGGGGTCCGGATTTCTCATTGACGAGCAGGGACACATCCTCACCAACAACCACGTGGTGGAGGATGCGAAGAGCCTGGAGGTGACGCTGGCAGACGGGACCAAGGTCCCGGCGACGTTGGTGGGGCGGGACCCGAGCAACGATCTGGCCGTCATCAAGATCACCGTCCCGGGGCGGAGGCTCCCGGTCGTCCCCCTAGGGGACTCGGGGACCCTCCAGGTCGGGCAGTTCGCCATCGCCATCGGGAATCCCTTCGGCCTGGATCGGACCGTGACGACGGGTGTGATCTCCTCCCTCAACCGGAGCCTGCGGGCGGAGAGCGGCCGGGAGATGCGCGGGATCATCCAAACCGACGCCGCCATCAACCCCGGGAACTCCGGGGGGCCGCTCCTGAACTCCCGTGGGGAGGTGATCGGCATCAACAGCGCCATCGTCTCACCGAGCGGAGGC
>CAZRDA010000289.1:0-2807 GCA_964598715.1 uncultured bacterium
AGCGCTCCTCCGGGGAGCCGCGGGGCCGAAGGCAGCCCCCGCGACGGAGCCCCTGGCCTGACGGGGCGCCGGCCGGGCGCCGCCCCGGAGGAGGGAAAGCGTGACGCCGCGGAGTCGATCCCGCGGCGTTTCGTATCTTAAATGGTAGATGGGCCGACGCCCCCCCCCCGGCCTCTGAGCGCCAGCGTTAGCTGCGAAATCATGCCTGACACGATGAGACCCCCCGATCTGGGGCCGCTTTCTGAGAGGGAACGGGCGTTGCTAGACTGGCTTTTGGCGCATGGCAAGTCTGCAGCCGCAGCCTATAAGACTCAGCTATCGACGGTTCATGTGGTTGCTCGCTGTACTTGCGGCTGCCCTACCATCGATCTCGCGGTGGGAGACCGCCAGGCTCGGACCGTGGGTCCATCCACGATTTTGGCAGAGGCCGAGGGCAAGTCGCCCGAGGGAGTTCCTGTGGTTTTGACCTTACGCGCACGGGAGCACGAGATTTCAGAGTTGGAGGTTATCTCGATGGACGATGCGGTAGCATTTGCCATTATGAATCAAAGGGCAACCTTCGAGGATTATTGTGTTGGGCTCCAAGTTGTAGAAGAGGAATTCGGGCTAGAGTGGCTAAAAAGAAGGTCGATGGATTCCAAAGCGCCGGACAGCCCAGGGTGGCACCCGATTCCAACCGACTGGAAGTTGGTGATCGACGCCTTCGAAAAGGCCGAAAAGACCGGAGCACTTGAGGCGAGCCGCGTATTAATCCGTATTACAGATCTGGGTCATCAGCTCCGATTAGCGCGGATCCTCCCGCAGTACGACGTTGCGATTCGCCCGAGACTAAGAATTGAAAAGGACTTTTCGAAGCTCGAATACGAAATTTATGTTGCCTCACTTTGTGTCAGAGCTGGTTACGCCACTGAATTTGTTTCTCAATCAATTGTGCCTGGAGAAAGAACCCCAGATTTAAAGATGCTTTTTAATGAACGCGAGATTTTCGCAGAGTGTGTCCGCAAGGAAAGCTATAAGCTGCGAGACCCTTTGGATAAGTCGGTGTGGGAAAAATTGTGGAAGCAGATGTCCAGCGAAATGCAGCAGCTGGGCGCAAGTCATCACGTCAATGTGGTCGGTTTGGGCGACTTCCAGGAGAGATGGATTCCTGTCATTATCCATGAAACAAAACAGTTCATTTCCGCTGGTAAGGAAGGAATTTGGATAGACAAAAAAGTTGGCTGCGCATTATCGGTGCGCAGGTTAAACCTGCCGCCGACCCCGCTTGAGGAGGGACTACCGGTCCCCGCTGACCGCGGGCCGGACCCGGTATTTGTGTTTGGCACCGTAGCCACAGATAAGGGGGGGCGGAAGATCTTAACAAACAAGAATAGAATCGACTTAAACTTTATTGATTCCCACAGGTTGAGAGGTGTACTGAATTCCTTCGCAGGGAAGCGGCAACGGAAGCAAATCGATACGCCCGGCATCCTTTACATAGATTTGGACGTGAGTCATGTACATCAGGACGACGGTGTTAACACGTATCTTGGACTCATAGCCGAGGCGCTGAACAGGTGCTTTACACCGACCGCAAACACCAGGATCGGCGCTGTTGTGTTGTCGACCGGACCTATATTCCAAGAGACTATGGAACAGCCGGGGCCGTTCGTAAACAAACAGGTACGCCTGCAAGTTGTTAGAAATCCGTTTGCACAGCTGCCGCCCGGCTTCATTGTTCCTGGTGAAAAGGATGCTCTACCGGCCGCGAAAGTGAGCGCTTGAGAGGTGAATTTCAAGCGCCGTCGTGGCTATTAAAAAATAGTAGGTGGAGAGTGTCAGGCTTGAGTTATTGACTGTTGCCTAACTCGTCGCTTCAGACCGATCGCTCATCAGCGATAGCAGAACCTGATCGCTAGTCGAGAGCGGCGCGGTGGTCAGTGGGCGGAGAGGGCGATGACCAGGATCCCCTGGTCGTGGGGCGGGCCGGCCAGCAGGACGCTCCCGCCGCTGCGCAGCTTCACCGTGGAGGTGAGCAGGCTTTCCTCCCTCGGTCCGCCCCCCCGCAGGATCTTCACCCCCACCTGCCAGAGCCCGTCCTGGACGGCAAGGGGTGTGACCTGCAGCGTCCGGCCGCCCGGGAGCGGGGCGCGCCAGACCTCCTTGAGCGCGGCGCGACCGCTTGCCCGCGAGAGGAGCTGATAGCGGGAGTAGCGGAAGATCTTCCGGAGTTCCCCCCCGATCCCCTCGATCGCCTTGTCCACCCCCTGCCCCTCGTTCGAGGCGAGGATGACATGGGCCTGGAGGGTGAGGGGACCCTGGGCGTGGCCGGCTCCGGCGAGGGCGGTGAGCCCCGCGGCCAGGAAACCGGTGAGGAGGGGCCGGGATCCGGCGCGCCTACGTCGCGGCGGCGCCAGGTGGGGACGGGGCATCGGGCATCTCCATCGGCTCCCCCTCGAACACCCAGATGACGGGGACGGGACTCTCGGGCGGGGCGAAGAGCATGACGGTGGCCCCCCCGCCTCCCTCCAGGGTCTCCACGACGGCGGGTGGCCCTGCCGCCAGCGAAGGGGGAGGAAGCGGCATCGGCTCGGGGGACGGCGCGAGCCAGTCACGCGTCTGAAGCAGCGTGAGCCCCGCGATCAGGATGAGCGCCGCCGCCGTCCAGACGAGAGACCGCGGCAACGCGAGCCAGGCCGGCGGCGAAAGGCGGCGGCGGGCCGGGACCCGGACCCCGGCGGGGGTCTCGGCCTCCATGCGCGCCCGGACCGCACGCCAGACGACCTCCGGGTCGGGGGCAGGCTCGGCGGCCACGGCCTCGCGCAGGA
>CAZRDA010000290.1:0-2805 GCA_964598715.1 uncultured bacterium
GCAGGCGCAGATGGACATGACGCTCGACGTGATGGCCCACAGCCTCGTCTACTGGGTGCAGGACCTGGTGGCGCGGGGCCTGATGCGCCAGGGCGGGAAGGTCTTTGCCATGACCTCCTCGGGCGGGACCCGGGTCTTCCCGACCTACGGGGCGGTCTCGGCGGCCAAGGCGGCGCTCGAGTCGCACATCCGGCAGCTCGCCCTGGAACTCGCCCCCCTCGGGGTCACCGCCAACGCGATCCGCGCGGGCGTGACCGATACGCCGGCCCTGAGGAAGATCCCGGGCCATGAGAAGATGATCGAGGTGGCCCGTGAGGGGAACCCGCACCGGCGGCTCACGACGCCGGCGGACGTGGCGAGCGCCATTACCGTCCTCTGTCAGGCTGGGACCCACTGGATGACGGGGAACACCATCGGGGTGGACGGCGGCGAGGACGTGGTCGCCTAGGCCGGGGGGGGAAGGTTGGGCGAGGTGAGCGAAGCGGCTCAGGGGCGCCGCCGGGCGGCCCGGGTAGCCGGCCTGGCGGCGGTGACCGCGGTCCTCCTCGGTGTGGCGGGGGAGGCGGCCAGCCCCGGGCCAGCAGAGCGGCCGCCCCGCCTTCGGGCCGAGGCGGCCATCCTCCTGGATCTGGTCAGCGGGGAGGTCCTCTTCAGCAGGAACGCCGAGCACTCGCTGGCCCCGGCCAGCCTGACCAAGCTCATGACCCTATACCTGGCCTTCGAGGACGTGGCCGAGGGGCGGGTCAGCCTGGAGGACGAGGTCGAGGTGAGCGCTCGGGCCGCCCGCACCCCTTCCTCCCGCGTCCCCCTCCGGAAGGGGGAGCGGGTCCGGCTGTGGAAGCTCCTGGAGGCCATGGCGGTCATTTCGGCGAACGACGCAAGTGTGGCGGTCGCCGAATACCTGGGGGGCACGGAGGAAGAGTTCGTGGCCCGGATGAACCGGCGGGCCGCAGAGTTGGGCTTGACGGAGACGCACTTCACCAACCCCCACGGTCTTCCCTCTCGCGACCAGCGGAGCAGCGCCTGGGACCTGGCTGCTCTGGCCCTGCGCCTCTTCGAGGACTACCCGCTCTCCCTGGACCTGCTCGCCCGAACGAACTTCCGGCACCGAAATATCACGCGCGGCCGTTCCCTCGGCCTCCTGAACGACGACTCCGGGGTCGAGGTGGTCAAGACGGCCTGGACTCGGGAAGCAGGATTCAGCCTCGTCGCCACCGCCCGGAAGGAGGACCGCCACCTGATGGTGGTGATCCTGAAGGCCCGAAACCGCTATCAGCGGGAGGTGGCCGCTCGGGACCTCCTCCGCTACGGCTTCGCCCGGGCAGCCCGGCCGAGCCTGGATCCGGCCACGCCGGCCTCCCCCTCTCCCTCGCTCCCCGCGGCTCCGACCCTCCCCGTCCTCTCGGGAAACGGGAATCCATCCTAGGTCGGCTCGAGGGCCGGCTCGTCCGTCCCCCCCGGAATCGCATCGGCGCGAGTGCGGTCGAGGCGAAGGGGGGGAGTGGCGTTCCGTTATGGAGAGATTTCGTAACGGGCGGCGGGTGTTTCCTGCCGTAAGGGGCCAGCCCCCCTGGGGACCCCCTAGGCCGGTGCTGTTTGGTCAAGCTGGCGCTTCTGGCATCCCACTTGCTTCTGCCTTCCCCGGCGGCGGTAAGCGGCGCCCCGGAAAGGAGGCAGAAGGATGGCTCAACGGTTCAGCGCCCTGCTGCTGGCCGCCTTTGCCCTGCTGGCGATGGGAGCGTGCGCCCAGATCAACCGGGCGTGGGATGCCACGACGCGGACGGTCGGCGGCTGGGTCAGCAGCAGTTCGGTATCCGGGGATGGGGTCTCGGCGGCGGAGCTCCCCGTCCTTTTCATTGCCAGGTCGAACGTGACCGCGAGGTTTGGGCCCGACACGAGGGCCAGGTCCGCAGGTATTCTCCAGAGGGCGGACCGGGTGGCCAGGCTCGAGGTCCAGGCCAACTGGGTGCGGGTCTGGATCCCTGAAAGCGGCCGGGTCGCCTGGGTGAGCCGGGACGCGGTGCAGCCGGATGGTGGCGGGAACAGCGTGAGGGGGACCGTTCCGTTCAACGCCCTCCTTCCGTTCCGCGTCATTGCCACCATGGCCAACTTGCGCGAGTCCCCTGACCCGAAGGCGGAGGTGGTGGCCGAACTGAGGCATGGGACCGAGCTTCGCTTCCTGGATGCCCGGGGGGGCTGGATGAAGGTTGCGGACCCTTCGCGCAGGCGAATGGGGTGGATTGCCTCGGCCGCGGTCGGGCGGAGCTACTAACCGCCCTCCTTCCTCTACGAACCGCAGGCCGCGTGGCCTGCGGTCTTGCGTTATGCCCGGCCGCCATCGGCGGGGCTCCTCTCATTTCATTCCTTGGTGAGCCGCTTGAGGAAGACTTCCATCTCCTTCTTGGTCTGGAGGTCGCCGGTCGTCTTCGCGACTTCGCACCCCTTCCGGTAGGTGGCGACGGCTTCTTCGGTCTTGCCCTGTCTCTCCAGCGCCCTCCCCAGATCGCGGTAGGCGGCGGTGTAGTCGGGTTTGATGGCGATGGCCGCCCGGAACTCCGCCTCCGCCTCGGCGTGCCGCTCCGCCTTCAGGTACAGGGACCCGAGGCCGTACCGGGCCACCTCGTCGTTGGGGTACTTGGCCGCGATGCTCTTGAACTGTTCGAGCCGAGCCGGGTCCATCATGTCTCGAGGATCATGATCCCCGCCACGACAAGCACCTTCCGCCCGGGCATCTTCGCCTCCGCCATGCTGCGCATTATGCAGGGCGGCCTCGGGAGCGTCAACCGGCGCGAGGCTGGAGGAGGA
>CAZRDA010000291.1:0-2771 GCA_964598715.1 uncultured bacterium
GCTCCCTCCATCAGCCGGGCGAAGTCGTAGGTCACCCGCTTCTGCCGGATGGTCTGCTCCATGCCCCGGTAGATGAGATCCGCGGCCGGCTGCCAGCCCAGATGCTCCAGCATCATCGCCCCCGAGAGGATCACCGAGCCGGGATTCACCTTATCCTGGCCCGCATACTTCGGAGCGGTCCCGTGGGTGGCCTCGAAGAGGGCGGTCGGGATGCCGATGTTCGCCCCCGGCGCGATACCCAATCCCCCAACCTGGGCGGCGCAGGCGTCGGAGAGGTAGTCGCCGTTCAGGTTCGGGGTGGCGATGACGTCGTACTCCTCCGTCCGGGTCAGGATCTGCTGGAGCATGCTGTCGGCGATCCGGTCCTTCACCACCACCACCCCTTCCGGCGGCTGCCCCTTGTACCTGGCCCAGAGCTCCTCCTCGGGGATGGTGCGCTCGCCGAACTCCTCCCGGGCCACCTCGTACCCCCAGTCCCGGAAGGCCCCCTCGGTGTACTTCATGATGTTGCCCTTGTGGACCAGGGTCACGCTCTTCCGCTTCCGAGCCAAGGCGTGCTCGATCGCCATCCGGACCAGGCGCTTGGTCCCGGTGACGCTGATCGGCTTGATCCCGATGCCGGAGTCTGGCCGGACCTGGACCCCGAACTCCCGCGTCATGAAGGCGATGATCTTCTGCGCCTCCGCCGAGCCTTGCGGCCACTCGATCCCGGCGTACACATCCTCGGTGTTCTCCCGGAAGATGACCACATCCATCCGCTCCGGGTGCCGCACCGGGCTGGGGGCCCCGTGGAAGTACCGGACCGGCCTGACGCAGGCGAAGAGGTCCAGCCGCTGCCGGAGCGTGACGTTCAGACTCCGGAAGCCCCCGCCCACCGGGGTCGTCAGCGGCCCTTTGATGGCCACGATGTGGTCCCGGATAGCCCGGACCGTCTCTTCGGGCAGCGACTCCCCGTAGAGCTTGTGGGCCTTCTCGCCCGCATAGATCTCATGCCACACGATGCGCTTTGCGCCACCGAACGCCTTCGCAACCGCCCCGTCCAGGACCCGGGCCGAGGCTTTCCAGATGTCCGGCCCGATGCCGTCCCCTTCGATGAACGGGATGATGGGGTCGTCCGGCACTTGAAGTCGTCCGCCTTCGAACCGAATCCGCCTTCCCTCCCGAGGAGAGGTGAGTCTCCCAGCGCTTCTTCCCTTCTCCTGGTCCATGTGGAGCCTCCTCTGTTGGTGTTCCCGCGGTACGCGCCTCACCTGGCCGACCGCGAAGCCAGGCGACTCACGGCGCCCTCCAGGACGGCTAGCATCTCCTCGTTGCGCCCGAACTTGAACTCCGGAAGCCCCTGCTTCCCGGCCGCCTCCCGCTCCACCTTCTCCAGCATGCGCCAGAGGCCCTTGTGCACGATCGGGACCTGCTGCTCCCGCAGGCGGCGGTAGAGGGGACCGATCCGCTGCTGGTAAATCTCCGGTCGGGAGAGCGGGGGGCGCCGGGCCAGGAACCGGTTCACCACGACCGCCCCTCTCTCCCCGTCCTGCCGCGCCTTGCCCACCACCCCTTCGCTGGCGCTCCGGGACCAGCCGATGACGAACGCTCCGTCCACCGGCTGTCCGGTTCCCGGATCGAACACCTGGTACTTTGCCGCTTCGGGGTCCTGCGGGTCGGGGGTGGGGCTGGTGGCGTATCCTCCATCCTTCACGGGAAGGCCCAGGGTCGGGTCCACCCGGTCCCCGACGGCGAAGATGACGGTATCCACCGGGAGGTGACTGCTCTGCCCCAGCCCCTTGGCCGCCAGCTTCCCCCCCCGCTCCACCATGGTGTTCTCCTCCACCTCCAGGCCGACCACCCGGCCCTGCTCGTCCCGGATGATGCGCGTTGGAGAGGCGAGGAAGCGGAAGGTGAGCCGGGTCGGGCTCCCCCCATCCTTCGCGAGGATGTCGCAATCCCGGGTGAGCTCCTGGTACAGGGCGTCCACATTTTGGCCGAGCGGCTCCAGGCGGGGGCGGATCCGCTCCAGTTCCTCCCGGAGCGCCGCGCGGTCAATGGACGGCGCGATGGCCTCCATTTCCCGGTCATCGTAGGCGCGCTCCTTCGGCCCCCGCCGCGCCACGGCGATGACCTCGCCGACGCGGCGCACAGTGACGAGATAGTGGGCGATGTCCACCATGACATTCCCGATGCCGATGACGGCCACCCGCCCCCCCATGGGGAACTCCCGCTCGCTGAAGGGAGGGAGCTGGTTGTAGTGGTAGACGAGGTCCTTCGCGTGATAGACCGACGGCCCGTCCTCCCCCGAGACCCCCAGCAACTTGGTCCCCTGGGCCCCCGCCCCCACGACGATGGCGCTTGGATTGAGGGCTGTGATGTCTTCCCACCGCACCGCCCCGTCCTGCCGGACCGCGACGTTGCCAAAGTAGAGCACGTGGGGGTGAGCCAGGATCCTCCGGAACTGTTTCCGCAGGCCCTCCTTCATCTTGTATTTGGTAGGGTAGATGCCGTACTCCGCGAGCCCCCCGGGTTTGATGTCCCGGTTGAGGATCAGGACGGTGTGCCCCGCCTCGACCAGCTTGCCCGTGCAGTAGAGGGCCGCGGGCCCTGCCCCCACCATGATGACCAGGTGCCTTATGCCATTCCGGAGCATATCGGTCGCCCTCCCGCAGTACCGTTACGACCCAGTCCACCCTAGACGTCGTGGAATGGCACGCTCCTGATATCGTAATAGACGTCGAAGTCACGCGGATCGTGAGTACGGACCCGGTAATGCCGGAGGAGAGAGT
>CAZRDA010000292.1:0-2751 GCA_964598715.1 uncultured bacterium
GCGGAGAACGCCGGGGGCGTCCACACCCTGAAGTACGGGGTCACCACGAACCATGTGCTGGGACTGGAGGTCGTGCTGCCGGACGGCGAGGTCGTGGAGTTCGGGGGCAAGGCCCTGGACCCGCCGGGCTACGACCTCACCGGTCTCTTCGTCGGCTCCGAGGGGACCTTCGGCATCTGCACCACGGTCACCCTCCGGATCCTGCCGAAGCCGGAAGCCGTCAAGACCCTGCTGGGGGTCTTTGAGAGCATTGACGACTCCAGCAACGCGGTTTCGGGCATCGTGGCGGCCGGTATCATTCCCGCCTGCCTCGAGATGATGGACAACCTCAGCATCCAGGCGGTGGAAAAGGGGGTCCGGGTGGGCCTTCCGACCGACGCCGGCGCGGTCCTCCTGGTGGAGCTGGATGGACCGCGGGCGGAGGTGGAAGCGCTGGTGGAGCCGGTCAGCCGTCTGATGCGGCAGCACAGGGTTCGGGAGATCCGGATCGCCAAGGACGACGCGGAGCGCCTCCTCCTCTGGAAAGGGCGGAAGGCGGCCTTCGCTGCCATGGGGCACATCAGCCCCGACTGCTACCTCCAGGACGCCGTCATCCCCCGGACCAGGCTGCCCCAGATTCTCCGGGAGATCGCTGCCTTCAGCGAGGAGTACGGGCTCCGGGTGGCGAACCTCTTCCACGCCGGGGATGGGAACCTTCACCCCCTGATCCTCTACGATAGCCGCAACGAGGCGGAGCTCCACAAGGCGGAGGAGATGGGGGCGAAGATCATGCAGCGCTGCATCGAGCTGGGCGGCAGCATCACCGGGGAGCACGGGGTCGGCCGGGAGAAGCGGGACTACATGCCCCTCATGTACACGGAAGCCGACCTGGAGGCCATGCGGAAGGTCAAGCGGGTTTTCAATCCTGACGGCCTCATGAACCCCGGGAAGATCTTCCCCACCTCCAAGAGCTGCGTCGAGGTCGGGGCCGCGGGCAGGGACGGGATCCGGTACCGGCCCCACCGCCTCGAGCTGATGGGCCTCGCCCAGCGGTTCTAGCGACGTCTCAGGGGCCGAGGAGGCCGCCGTGGTGGATCCTGCGCTCCTGGCGAAGCGCGCCCAGGACGTCGTGGGAGCCGAGCACGTGAAGACGGGCCCCGCAGCGGCCCCCTTCGCGGTGGATGGCGTTATCCCTAGCCTGGTGGCATCCCCCGGCAGCGAGGAGGAGGTGAGCCGGCTCCTTGCTGCCGCCCACGAGCTGGAAGCGGGGGTCGCTCCGTGGGGGGGCGGGACGAAGATGGGGCTGGGGGCCCCGCCTCGTCTCCTGGATATGGTCCTCTCCCTGGCCCGGCTGAACCGGGTGGTGGACCACGAGCCGGCCGACCTGACCGCGACCCTCCAGGCCGGGATGCCCCTGGCCGCTGTCCAGGCATACTTGGGGCAGAAGGGGCAGTTCCTTGCCCTGGACCCTCCCTTCGGCGCGCGGGCCACCATCGGGGGGATCCTGTCGGCCAACGCGAGCGGCCCCCACCGCCTCCGGTACGGCAGCGCCCGGGATCTGGTGATCGCGGTCCGGGTCGTCCACGCTGACGGGACCGTGACGAAGGGCGGGGCCAAGGTCGTGAAGAACGTCACCGGCTACGACATGAACAAGCTCTACATTGGGTGCCTGGGCACCCTGGGGATCCTGACGGAGGCCACGTTCCGCCTCTATCCGCTCCCGGTCGCGGAGGAGACGCACCTGAGTGCCTTCCCGAGCCTCGAGACCGCGGGGGCGGCCGTGGCCAAGATCCTGGCTTCCCCCCTGGCTCCCCATGCCGTGGAGCTCCTGAGCGCCGGGGCCGCCGCGGCGGCGGCCGACACGGCAGGGGTCTCCTGGGCGGCGGGGCAGGTGGGCGTCGCGGTCATGATCGGGAGCGTGCCGGAGGCGGTCCGGGCACAACTGAACGAGGTGGCCAGGTTCTGCCGGGAGGCGGGGAGCAC
Organism: uncultured bacterium; assembly: GCA_964598715.1. GTDB lineage: Bacteria > Methylomirabilota > Methylomirabilia > Methylomirabilales > JACPAU01 > JACPAU01. The sequence continues at coordinate 1,963 of CAZRDA010000292.1, forward strand.
CGCTGAGCACCTGGTGGCCGGCGCGGCACACGCCGCCTGCTGGGAGGCGATCCGGGAGTTCCCCGGGCTGGGCGCCGCCCTGTCGCTGGTCCTGAAGGGGAGCGTGCCGCTGACCCGGGTCCCGGAGCTGATGAACCGGGGCGTGGGCCTAGCGGGACAGCGGCACCTGCCCTGCCAGGCGGTGGCCGAGGCGGGCTCGGGGATCGTCCGGTTCTACGTGGACGCCGCCTCCGCTCCCCCGGAGCGCGCCGCGGACTACGTGGAGACGGTCCGGGGCGTGGCCGCCGAACTTGGGGGACACCTGGTGGTGCTGGAGGCGCCGCTCCCGGTGAAGCGGCTAGTGGATGTGTGGGGGCCGGTGGGGAAGGCCCTGCGCCTGATGCAGGGACTCAAGGCGCAGTTCGACCCCAAAGGGATTCTCAACCCGGGTCGCTTCGTGGGGGGAATCTAACATGGCACCCACCACGGCCGTGTCGACCGGGCGGAAATCGGCCTTTGACCTGCATGACCAGCCCGACGTCGAGAAATACCTGGATTGTATCCACTGTGGCATGTGCCTCCCCGCCTGTCCGACCTACCTGGTGCTGGGGAACGAGATGGACAACCCCCGCGGGCGGATCTACCTCATCCGGGCGGCCTCCGAGGGGCAGATCGGCATCACGTCGAACTTCGTGAAGCACATGTACTCCTGCCTCCTCTGCCGGGCCTGCGAAACCGCCTGCCCCTCCTCCGTTCAGTTCGGCTCCCTGATGGAGGCGGCCCGGGGGCAGATCGAGCGCCACTACGAGC
>CAZRDA010000293.1:0-2744 GCA_964598715.1 uncultured bacterium
ACCGGCTCCCCGGTGGCCACCACCATCGCGTGGGCCCCCGCCTCCCGGTCCACCGGGATTTCCAGCAACTCCACCCGCCGGGCCACTTCCGGCGATGCCCCCAGGACCCGCCCCCGGGAGAGGACGCGGCGCTCCGGGTCGAAGAGGAGGACCAGGGCCCGGTCGTAGCCCAGCTCCTCCACCGCCAGGCGCAGGACCGTGTCAATGAGGCGGTCCAGGTCGAGCGTGGCGCCGAGGGCCAGACTGGCCTTGAAGAGGGTAGACAGTTCCGAGGCCCGCCGGTCAATGGTCCGGTACGAGGTTTCCAGCTCCTGGTGGGCGGCGCGCAACTCCCCGTACTTCTGCTCCAGGAGCTTCATCGCGTCGGCGATCTCGCGGTGCAGGTCCAGGACGACATCGTAGTTCAGGCTGAGGTTCCGATTGACATCCCGGAGCCGCCCGAGCGTGAAGCCCAGGAGGACGGGAAAGAGCGCGAGGCTCCCCTTGAGCACCAGGCTCAGCTCCGGCGCCCGGACGTGCAGGGCCAAGAAGAGGAAGAGGCCGCAGAAGGCCCCCAGGCCGCTCCCCCAATACGCGAACATCCCGGTGGCGCTCTCGTCCCACTCGACCCGGTAGATGCAGACGCTGGCCCCGCGGCACTGGCAGGCCTCCTCCCGGACGGCCGCCGGCGGGAGGCGGAAGATGCCGGGGACGGCCGCGTACATGCCGGCCCGCACGGCGCAGACCGCCGGGTCGGGCACAAAGCCCGGGCGCATCTCATTCAGGAGGGTGAGGGAGCCAGGCTGTGGGTTCCGGATGGTGACGTCGCTGACCTTGCTGAAGCGCGAGTAGACCTCCGGGGCCCGCCGGTAGACGCCCAGGGGGGTTCCCAGACTCCGGATCAGAACGTAGGCCGCGCCGATGCTTTCCTTGCTGATGGCGTACTGGCCGATCTTAAAGGGGGCGTCCGGGTCGTTCAGCACCTGGCAGGCGGTCTGGAGGGCCTTTCGATAGAAATCGTACGAGACCCAGTTGTTCTCGTCGGTGAGGTGGGCGGCCGGAACCCCCAGGGCCTCCAGGAAGCGCTGGGTGGCCGGGCCGTCCTTCTGCCGCTCCAGGTACGTCAGGATCGAGCGGGTCAGCCGGCAATTGACCTCCGGCTCCACAAGCCCCCCGTTCCGCCTGATGCCGGTGGGAGGAGTCCGGTGGGGAACGCGGCCCCGGCCAGGCTTCCGTAGCCGCGCAAGGTGCCCCACCACTATCCGAGAAGGCTAACCCTGTCAAGCACCCCTATCTGGCCGTGCCTCCCCCCCGCCCCCCAGCGCTCTCGCGGGGGCGCATGGCGGCCGGCTCATCCCTGGGCCTACGGCGGGGCGAAGAGCGTGAGCAACCGCTGCGGCAACCCCCGCACGATGGCAAAGGCCACCACGGCCACTGCCACCTTGTCCGGCAGATCAGTGGCCAGTTCGCCCACGAAGGAGGCCAGAGGGAGCCACACCTTCCGGGCCAGGAGAGACGCGAACAGGCCGTCGGCCCAAAGGTTCCCGGTCTGCCCGCCGTAGAGGCTCACGTTGATCGGGGTTGACGAGAGCGCAGCCACCAGCGCGATCAGGAGGCCGGCGGCGGCCGCCAGGAACATCCGGCGGAAGAATCCGAGCCGCGCCAGAAGCCCGGCGACGAGGCCGATCAGCAAGTTCACGATGCCGTAGTAGAAGGAGACCGGGTTCATCGTGATGGCGTAGAAGGCATTCGTCAGCAGACCCGAGAGGGCCCCCACCCACGGCCCTGCCAGGATGGCCGCCAGGACCGTCCCGATGGCATCCAGCCAGAGGGGGAGGCGCAGGGCCTCCGCGGTCAGTTTCCCGGCGTAGTTGATCCCGATGGCGACCGGGATGAGAACCACGGCGACCGTCCGGAGTGGCCGCGGGCTCACGGCAGGCTCCGGATCCGCCCCACAAATGGCAGCGCGGCCCCGTGGTTCTCGCTCGTACCCCGCTTCCACCCAGCCAGAACTGGTTTCCGCACCGTCGCACCCTCCTCCGTCTAACAGGAACCCTGCTCACCGTCACGACTCGCGGTGACCGATTATCGGTGCCGGTGCAGAAGAGAGTCAAGAGGAACGGAAGGAACCGGACCCTGCCTCTGGAGGGCGATGCCACGCCTTCCACCCCGGACCCCACCCCCTGGGGCACCGGCAGAAGAATCCCTTGACAAGTCCGGGCCATTCCCTTCTATTATTGGTTTCATAGGTTGGTGCAACTCTGGCGTCCGTGCAGGACCAGCCCGATTCCCAGACGCACTTCTCAGTGACGCAAAGCGCCAGCCGGCGCTTGGGCCTGAGGTTTAGCGGGCGTGCTCCCGGTCCACCGGTGGGCACCGCCCCGCGCCTCATCCTGGGCCTTGACCCGGGAGACGCGTCCAGGAGAGGCCTGGGGAGCAACCCGCCGCGACGCCGGGGAGGGGCGTAGGTGTCCCGGCCCCCGGGTCTTCGGCTTCACCCAAGAGGAGGAGGAGACATGAAGGAGCGAGAGGCAGACGGGAAGGAAAGGGCCCAGGGCGTCTCGCGGCGCCACCTGCTAAAGGCCGCCGCGGTGGCGGCAGGGGGCGCGGCGACGCTTGGCTTCCCGATGGTCGCCAAGGCGCAGGGACCGATCGCGATGCGCTTCCAGAGCACCTGGCCGTCCAAGGACATCTTCCACGAGTACGCGAACGACTTCGCCAAGAAGGTCAACGACATGACCGGCGGCGACCTGAAGATTGACGTG
>CAZRDA010000294.1:0-2724 GCA_964598715.1 uncultured bacterium
CGGACATCGTGGTGTTGCCGTGCCAGACCAGATGCGGCTTGAAGTTCTTCGCCGCGAGGACCTGGCTCTTGGTGTCCAGCGCCGTGAGCGGGATGTCCTGGTCCGGGCCGATCTCGAACCCGAGGAGGGTGGCCTGGTCCTTGATGGCCTTGATCGGCGCGCTGGCGTAGGGGACGGCCCACTGGTAGAACGCCACGAAGCGAGGCTTGACCCCCTTCTCCCGGTCGGCCTTGAACCGGGGGTCCTTCTGCCACATCTCGTCATGCCAGACTGTGATGGCGGCGCGCGCGTTGCTGGAGTAATCGGTCCCGTAGATGAAATTGTAGGGCGTCTTCTTCGGATCGGTCAGGTGGGCGGAGAAGGAGTGGGAGAGGTAGGGCAAGCGGTCCTTGTTCACGGTGGGGGAGAGGGCCTCGGTGTCCCCCGTCCCCCAGCCCCAGACGGCCACCACCTTGTCATAGTCCCGGAAGCGCTTGTAGGTGGTGATCGCCTCGGGCACCCGGTAGCCGTAATCGTACAGGAAGAGCCGGATGCGCTTCCCGTTGATTCCGCCCGTGTCGTTCACGTACTGGACCGCCTCCCGGATCCCGAGGGCGATGTCCTTGCCGACGTCGGATGTCGCGCCTGTCGTGTCATTCAGGGAGCCAAGCTTTATGGTCGCCTGGGGGGCGGCCTCCGGCACGACGGCCGCCAGCGCCAGCCCGACCCCCAGCAGGCATCCTAGGACGATTTGTCTGCGCATCATCGCTCCTCCTGCTATGTACCCCATGCCTCACGCCACCCCATCGGTCCGCTGCGGCCGCTCAATACGAAAACGGCCACAGGTTGAAGTAGTTCTTCATCTGTTCCCAGCGGTAGGCCAGCCCCTTCGGCTCATAGAGCAGGAACAACACGATCACGAGGCCGAAGGTGGCCTCCTTCACGTTCAGGAAATTCTCGCTGAGTTGGGGGAAGACCTCGCTGAGCGGGATCACCGCAAATTTCAGCCCCTCCAGCAGGAGGGTGATAAACAGGGCGCCGAAGACCGTCCCGTGGAGGCTCCCCACCCCTCCAATCAAGATCACCCCCACGAGCCAGAGGGACCAGGAGAATTGGAAGTGTTCGGGGCTCACGAAGAAGAGAGAGGAGATCCAGAAGGCGCCGGCGATCCCCCCGAGGGCTCCCGCCACGAAGAAGGCGAGGAGTTTGTACCAGACGATGTTGACCCCCATCGCCTCGGCCGCCACGTCGTTGTCCCGGATCGCGATCCAGGCGCGGCCGATCCGGGTCCTGAGGAGGTTCGCCATCCCCAGGTGGGAGAGGGTCACCAGGAGAACCATGAGGTAGTAGACCTTCACGTCCGAATCAATGACCCAGGGACCGATGGTAATGGTCCCCGGCGGGAGCGAGAAATAGTGTCCCCGGCCACCGATCTGGCTCACGTACTGCGTGATCAGGAAATCCACCGTGATGAACTGGGCGGCCATCGTGGTCATGATGAGGTAGAAGCCCTTTACCCGCGCCGACGGAAGACCGAAGACGACACTCCAGAACCCCGCGGCCACCGCGGCCAGCAGGAGGCTCACCGCGTAGCCGATCCCGTACTGGAGCATGGCGATGGCACTGACGTAGGCACCCACGGCGACGAAGGCTGCGTGACCCAGGGTGATCTGGCCGCAGTAGCCGATCAGGAGCTGGACCCCCATGGCGGAGAGGATCGTGTACCCGATCACGTTGGCCACCGAGAGGTGATAGTCGCTGGCCGTAGCCGGGATCGCCACGAGCAGGAGGACGAACAGCAGGAGCAGCTTCCCCCGGGCGAAGACCGTCTGCCACCAGGCGTGATCCTGGAGGTAGCGCTCGTGGTACACCGCCGAGGGCAGGTAGATGGCGCCTCCTCAGACCCGCTCGATCTTCACCCAGCCCCAGAGGCCGTGGGGGCGGAAAAGGAGGAAGATCACCATGAAGGCGAAGGGGGCGATGTCCTTCACACCCCCGGGAACCAGGGGGCTCAGGTAGGCGCCGGAGAGGTTCTGGAGGATCCCTATAATGATTCCGCCCACGATGGCGCCTGGCACGGAGTTGAGACCCCCCAGGACCACGGCGGGGAGGACCAGGAGCCCCAGGTAGCCGACGGAGATGTTGAGGCCATTGATGTTCCCGAGCAAGGTTCCGCCCACGCCTGCCGCCATGAACGCAATGGCCCACGCCAGGGCGTAGACGCGCGGGGCGCTTACCCCGACCGAGAGGGCCGCCATCTCGTCGTCGGCGGTCGCCTGCATCGCGAGGCCCCAGCGTGTGTACTTGAAGAACAGACCGAAGATGACGAGGAGCAGGATCGCCGCCACGAAGCTCCAGAGGTAGACCTGCCCGATCACGATCCGGCCGATATGGATGGGCTCGGCGGGGAACACCGGAGGCGAAAAGACCCGCGTGTCGGTCCCCCAGACGAAGGCCACGATCCCCCGGAGGAAGAAGGACAGGCCGACGGTCACCATGATCACTGTGAGGATGGACTCCCCGATGAGCCGCCGGAGGAAGAGCCGCTCGGTGAGCAGCCCGAGCCCGAAGCCCACGATGAGGGTCCCCAGGAGGGCCAGCAGGAATGGAATGCCCCACGTGTACAGGGAGAGGGACACATACCCCCCGATCAGCGTCAGTTCCCCCATGGCCAGATTCAGGACCCCCGAGGACTTGTAGATCAGGGTCCATCCGAGGGCGACCAGCGCGTAGATGCTCCCGACC
>CAZRDA010000295.1:0-2723 GCA_964598715.1 uncultured bacterium
AAGATGGTTGGGGCCGAGGTGGAGGACGCCATCCTGGGGGAGGGGTGCAGCATCACCCATGGCCGGGTCGTCCACTCGGTCCTGGGCCGCGGGGTCCGGATTGAGGAGGGCGCGGTCGTGGAGGACTCCATCGTCATGGACTTCACCGTGGTCGGGAAAGGGGCCCGCTTGCGCCGGGTGATCGCCGACCGCTTCAACATCATTCCCCCCAATGCGGCCATCGGCTTCGACCCGGAGCGGGACCGGGCCCAGTACCACCGGGACCCCTCCGGGATCGTTGTCTTGCCCCGGGGCGGGCGGGGGTATGTCCGGCAGTTGGCGCCTGTCTAGCGCCGGCTCCCGGCACCGGAGAGCCCCCGCCTCATGAGCCTGGGCGACCGTCCCCTCCGCGCCATCTGCATCCACGGCCACTTCTACCAGCCCCCCCGGGAAAACCCCTGGCTGGAAGCCGTGGAGGTGGAGGATGGCGCTGCCCCCTTCCACGACTGGAACGCCAGGATCACGGCCGAGTGCTACGGCCCCAACTGCGCCTCCCGCATCCTGGACGGGCAGAAGCGGATCCGGGCCATCACCAACAACTTCAGCGAGATCTCCTTTGACGTGGGCCCCACCCTGCTCTCCTGGCTGGCCGCCCATGCCCCGGAGGTGTACGCCGGGATCCTCGAGGCCGATCGGGTGAGCCGAGAGGCGCGCGGCGGGCACGGCAACGCCCTCGCCCATCCTTACACCCACTCGATCCTGTCCCTCGATACTCGCCGGGACAAGGTGACCCAGGTCCTGTGGGGGATTGCGGACTTCCGCTATCGCTTCGGCCGGGATCCCGAGGGGATGTGGCTCCCGGAGACGGCTGTGGACTGGGAGACGCTGGAGGTGCTGGCCGAGCACGGGATCGCCTTCACAATCCTCTCCCCGCGTCAGGCGGCGCGGGTCCGCCCGGTCGGCGGCGGGGAGTGGCGGGACGTCCGGCAGGGCGGCCTGGATCCGCGGCAGCCCCACCGGGTGCGCCTTCCCGGAGGGCGCTCGCTAGCGGTCTTCTTCTACGATGAAGCCGTCTCCCGCGCGATCGCCTTCGAGGGCCTCCTCGGGAGCGGGGAGGCCCTGGCCGCGCGGCTCCTCGAGGCCTTCGTCCCCGGCCGGTCGGATGCGCAGTTGGTGCACGCGGCGACCGACGGGGAGTCCTACGGGCACCACCACCGCTTCGGGGACATGGCCCTGGCCCACGCCCTCGATGTCATCCGGGTGGGAGGGCAGGCCCGCCTCACCAACTACGGCCAGCTCCTGGAGTGGCATCCCCCCGCCCTGGAGGTGGAGGTGCGCCCCAACACCGCCTGGTCCTGCGCCCACGGCATCGAGCGCTGGCGGAGCGACTGCGGATGCCGGACCGGCCAGCGTCCCGGCTGGCACCAGCGCTGGCGCGGCCCGCTCCGGGAGGCGCTGAACTCACTCCGGGATGCGCTGGACATCCTCTACGAGGAAAAGGCCGCGGCCCTCCTGCGGGACCCCTGGGCTGCTCGGGACGAATACATCCAGGTGATCCTGGACCGCTCCCGGGAGACGGTGGAGGCCTTCCTTGGCCTGCACGCCAAGCGGGCCCTCTCCCCGAGCGAGGGGGTGGAGGCCCGGATGCTCCTGGAACTCCAGCGTCACCGCCTGCTCATGTACACCTCATGCGGGTGGTTCTTCGACGAGGTCTCCGGGCTGGAGACGGTCCTGATCCTGAAGCACGCTGCCCGGGCCCTGCACCTCTCCCGGCACTTCACCCGGGAGCCCCTGGAGGACGGCTTCCTCCGGATCCTGAGCAGGGCGGAAAGCAACCACCCCGACCTGAAGGACGGGGCTACTGTGTACCGCCGCCTCGTCAGTCCGCCCCTGGTGGCCCTGCGCCGGGTCATCGCCCACTACGCCATCTCCTCCCTCTTCGAGGAATACCCGGAGGAGACCCGGATCTACGCCTACACCTGCTGGGCCCTGGACTACCGGCGGGCGACAAACGGCAGGGCCACGCTGGTGGTGGGCCAGGTTCGCGTGACCTCCGAGGTGACGGGAGAGAGTGAGGATGCGACCTTCGCTGTGCTGCACCTCGGCGGCGCCGACTTTACCTGCTCGCTCCGGGGGTCGCTGGACACGAACGGCCTGGAGCGGATTCGGCAGGACCTCTTCGCCAAGTTCGGCCGGCACTCGATCACGGAGGTGGTCCGCGCCCTGGACCATCACTTCGAGCCCCCCTCCTACACCCTCCGGGATCTCTTCCTGGAGGAACGGCGGAGGATCCTCGCCCTGGTGACGGCAGGGCCCCGGGCGGAGTTCACCCAGGCCTCCCGGCGCCTGTACGAGGGGAGCCTGCAGCAGATGGACTTCTTCCGGGAGGTGGACGCTCACCCCCCGGAGGTCTTCAAGGTCATCGCCCGAGGGGTCCTCCAAGAGGAAATGGAGCAAGAGACAGCCCGGCTCGTGGAGGGCCAGGGAGACGCGGCGCGCCTGCGGGGGATCCTCCAGCGGGCGGAACGGTTGGAGGTGGTCCTGGACCTGACGCCGGTGCAGCGGGCCCTGGCGGAGGCCGTCGCGGGCTGGGTCTGGGCGGTGCGGTCGGGGGGGGAGGATGACCTCGTCCGGCGGGCGACCTTTCTCCTGGAGGTGGCGGAGAGCCTGGGCCTCTCCCTGGACCTCTGGGAGGCCCAGAACCGCTTCCACCGCGCGGTCACGATTCCCGGGCCGACGCAGGA
>CAZRDA010000296.1:0-2712 GCA_964598715.1 uncultured bacterium
CTTCAGCCAGGCGAAGAGCCACGCCGGCCCAGTGACCTTGCTCGCCACCTGGCTGAGGTCGGGGGCGAAGTCCCGTCCCACCTGGACGAAGAAGGTGCTCGGCTTCGCGTCCCCCTCCGGTCCCCGGAGCGAGTGGCAGCCGGTGCAGCCCACCCGCTGGAAGATCTCCCGGCCCCGGGCCGCCGGGGCGGCCGGGGCGTAACTGCCCGCCTCCCGCGGCGCCAGCTCCGAGTGCTTGAGAAGGTAGGCCGCGATGGCAGTGGCGTCCTTCTCGCTGAGACCGAAGGAGGGCATCCGCGTATGGGGGAGGTACGCCTCCGGCTTCTGGATCCAGCGCACGAGCCAGCCGGGCTGGACCTTCGCCCGGATCCGGGTGAGATCGGGCCCCACCTTCTCCGCCGTCTCGTACCCCCTGATGTTATGGCAGCCGAAGCAGCCCAGCGTTTCGAGAAGCGTCATCCCCCGGGAGAGGACCGGCGCCGCGTCGAGCACGGCCGCCGCCTTCCCCTCCGCGGCTGCGCCGCCGGCGCTCCCCGGCGCCGGGGCCGCGGCCGCCAACAGCCACTCACTCTGCCCCCGGTGGCAGCGGAGGCACGTGGCCTGGGTCATCTCGGCCTTGAGCATCTGCCGCTCCCAGTACTTCTTGGGGCGGTGGGCCGAGGGCAGCTCGAGGGCGGTCCCCTGCCCCTCGTGGCAGCTGGTGCAGCCGAACTGGCTGGCCGGGTGCTTCCCAAAGATGGCCTGGCGGTTCGGGTGGCTCCGGAAGGGGAGCGGGGCCTCCTCGAAGCCGCCCCGGTCCACCCCCAGATGGCACGTCTCGCAGCGGTCCACGCGGGCGATGGGCTGCTCGAACTCGTTCAGTTGCAGCCCGTCCACCACCACCTGCTTCACCTCTAACGACCGCGCCCGGATCGCCTCCAGGCGACCTCCCAGGGCCCGGACCTCGGCGGTGACCTGTTCCAGCCTCGCCCCCACCGCGGCCCGCTGCTTCTCGAAGGCCCGCACCTTCTCGGCGGCCGCCTCGGCCGCCGCGGCCGCCGCGTCAATGCCGGGCTGGAGCGCCGCCGCCTGCTTCTCCAGCCGCTCCACGACCGCCTTGGTGCGGGTCGGGTCCCGCTTCTCGTGGCGGGCCTTGTCGTAGAAGTAGGAGGCCTCGTCCAGCTCGCTGCGCGTGAACTGGAGGGTCTGGTTGGCCTCGGTGAGGGCCACGACAAGACGGTCCCGCCCCGCCACCGCGGCGGCGTAGTCCGGCCCCTTGAGAGCATCCTCGGCCACGCGGAGCTGGGCCTTGAGTTCCTCGATGGTCCGCTGGACCTCGGGGCCCTCGAGACGATCTTGGGCCGCCTCAAGCTCCGCCCTCACCTGCTGGAACTCCAGTTTGTTGAACGCCATTTGATACCGCATCCAGGGCCGGCGGATGACCGCTTCATCCCAGAGCGCCCAGACCATGGTGGCCAGGAGGATCATGCTGGAGACGAAGAAGGTCCGGCGTAGCGACCGGCGCTCGTCGGGGACGTAGGAGGTGGGCATAGGCTAGATATTAAACCAGGGGGTGACCCAGAAGTACTTGATGTTGAAGAAGATGCGCATGACCATCTTGATGGGGAGGGAGAGCATCGTCAGGAAGAGAAAGGCTACGATGCTGTAGCGGACCAGGCCCAGGTCCTGGAGGGCGGTGTTGCTCTTCCGCTTCCAGATCCAGGCGGCGGGAATGAGGGCGAGGTAGAGAAGCGTGAGCACCAGGCCCACCAGCTCCACCTGGCCCACGGCCGGCACGAACCCGCCGATGATGCGACCCAGCAGCGGCAGGTCCTGGACCTTGGGGTTGCCCATCCACTTGAAGGGCCACCAGTAGGGCAAGTCCACGTTGGTCAGGGCGACGACCTTGTGCGGGTCCCATTTCTCCCAGGGCCAGAAGAGGTTCCATCCCGGCCCCCGGAAGAAGACTCCCAGCACCACGAGCGCCACCCAGAGGACCAGGAACCCGAACAGGTACACGCTGATGGCGAAGGGGCGCTCCCGGAAGGTAAAGTAGCCGTTTCCCTTGGGATTGATGTCCACGTAGGGGATGACCATCAACCCGACGATGATCAGGGTGGGGAGGACCACGCCCGCCATCCAGGGATCGAAGTAGACGAGCATCTCCTGGAGGCCCAGGAAGTACCAGGGGGCCTTGGAGGGGTTGGGGGTCTGGGCGGGGTTGGACGGCTCCTCGAGGGGGGCGTCCAGGGCGATGGACCAGACCATGAGGAGCGCCGTCATGAGGATGGAACAGATGAACTCCGACTTGACGAGGTACGGCCAGCAGTGGACCTTGTCCTCGACCGGACTGGGGCGCCGGGGTTTTTTGGCCGATGGCTTCGCCTGGGCCGCAGCCGCGCCCGCCTTCACCTCTGCCATTTCCGCCCCCATCGCCCGCGGCCGCTGCCTACAGGGGACCCGAGATCCCCCCGTCCTTCCGGATCCGCCAGAAGTGAATGATCATCAAGACGCTGGCCAGGATCGGCAGGAAGATGCAGTGCAGGACGTAGAACCGGAGCAGCGTCGGCGGGCCCACGATGGTCCCCCCGAGCAGGAAGGCCCGGGCGTCGTAGCGGGCGGTCACCCCCACCGCCTCGGCGAAGGGCCCCTCGTGCCCGAGGAGCGGCGTGGCCCGGGCCATGTTCGTCCCGACCGTGACGGCCCAGATGGAGAGCTGGTCCCACGGGAGGA
>CAZRDA010000297.1:0-2693 GCA_964598715.1 uncultured bacterium
AGCGGTTGCAGGCGGGGGGGAAGACCGTCATCTTCGTGGCCGACGGGGCCGCGCGCGGGCTCATCGCGGTGGCCGACCAGATCCGGCCCGAGGCTCCCGCCGTCGTCCGCCTCCTGAAGGGGCTCGGCGTTACCACTACCGTGATGCTCACGGGGGACAACCCGCGGGTGGCGGCAGCGGTGGGGGCCGCTGCCGGCGTGGACGAGGTCTACGCGGACCTGCTGCCGGAAGCGAAGGCGGAGGTGGTATCGGCCTTGCGACGGCAGCACCGGGACGTGGCGATGGTGGGGGACGGGGTGAATGATGCTCCGGCCCTGGCCCGGGCCAGCGTCGGGGTGGCCATGGGGGCCGCCGGCTCCGATGTGGCCCTCGAGACCGCCGACGTGGTCCTCATGGGGGACGACCTGACCAAGCTCCCCTACGCGCTCGCCCTGAGCCAGCAGACCCGCCGGGTCATCTGGCAGAACCTGGGGCTCTCGGCGGTCATCATTGTCTCCCTGGTCCTCTCTGCTGTCCTCGGCCTCATCACTCTGCCCGTGGCGGTCGTGGGCCACGAGGGGAACACCCTCCTGGTCGTGGCCAACGGCCTGCGCCTCCTCCGCTTCCGCCCCACCGCCTGACTGGATCCGCCCCCGCGCTCCTCGTAGATTTTCCCTCCCGAATCGGATAGATTACCCTCCGTGGATGCTGCCACGGCGCTTCTCTCCGGGAGGTCCGTCATGATACGTCTGCCGATTGTGGGACACAGGGGGGGCCAAAGCGGTGTGGGAAGCCTGGCCGCAGCGGGAATCGTCCTCCTCCTCGCGGGCTGCGCCTTCCAGTCGGAGCTGACGGCGCGGGAGCAGGAACTCGAACTCACCCGCCGCCAGCTGGTCCGGGCGGAGGAGGAGGGGAAGGTCTTGTCCCGGCGCGTCGAGGCACTGGAGCGGACCGTCGCCGACCTCATCGCTGCCCGGACCGCGCTGGAGGGGCAGCGGGCCGAGCTCTCGGCCACGCTGGATAAGCTCCGTGGGGAGAACCGGGAGCTGCACCAGGCGCTCCGGGCGCGCGCCGACGAGCAGGCCAAGCGGATCTCGGAGCTCATCGAGCGGAACCGGGTCCTGGAGGTGGAGGTGGCTCGGCTCGGCCTGCTGGCGGAGCAACGCCAGCAGCAGGTCCAGGACCTGCAGGGGGAGATCCGCCGCGCCCAGGAGGTCCGGGTGGCCGTCGAGCGGGAGGTGGGGCGGCTCAGGGGCGCCCTCGAGCAGCACCAGGCCGAGGTGGCCCGCCTCACCCAGGAGACCCGGACCCTCACGGAGCAGGCCGCCCAGATCGCCCGGGAGAAAGAGGCGGAGATCGCCAAGCTCGCCGCCACCTACGATAACCTGGTGAAGGACCTCAAGAAGGAGATCGAGGCCGGGGAGATCCAGGTCACCCAGTACCGGGACCTCCTCACTGTGAACCTGGTGGACAAGATTCTGTTCGACTCGGGGCGGACCGACATCAAGCCCCGCGGTCTCGAGGTCCTGCGGCGGGTTGGGGAGATCCTGAAGGGCGTGGAGGGGAAGGAGATTCGGATCGAAGGGCACACCGATAACGTCCCCATTGGGGCCGCGCTGGCCCAGCGGTTCCCGACGAACTGGGAGCTCGCGACGGCCCGGGCGACGACCGTCGCCCGCTTCCTTCAGGAGACGGTGGGGATTGCACCGGGGAACCTCTCGGCGGCCGGCTACTCGCAGTTCCGCCCCGTAGCCGGCAACGAAAACGAGGAGGGGCGCCGGCTCAACCGGCGGATCGAAATCATCCTTGCCCCCCTCCCGGTGGGCCAGAAGGGGGGGCAGCCATGAGGCGGTCCGGGAGAGGGGTGGTCCTGGCAGGCGGCCTCCTGCTGGCGCTGGCCGCCTGCGGCGGCCCCCGGACCTACCTGGTAAACCTCCAGTACCGGCCCGGGGCGGCCCCCGAGCAGCAGGCTGGCCCGGTCCCCAGCGTCGCCGTGAACTTCTTCGCCGATGTCCGGGAGCGCCCGGACCGGGTCAAGATCGGGACCCTCACCGGTCCGCGGGGGGGGACGGACACCTTCATCCCGGCGCGGCTGGGTGTGGACGAGGTCGTCACCCAGGCCGTTGCCGACGCCCTCGCCAGGCGTGGCCACGCCGTCAAGCAGATCCAGGGCTGGGACCTTACGCCGGCCGGGGCGGCGCCGGCCTGGGGGGATGTCCTGGTCGGGGGACAGATCCAGGAGTTCTGGATCACCGGCGAGCGCGCGGTCCTGAACACGAAGACCGCGGCCCAGGTCCGCCTGAAGGCCCTCGCCGTCGCGACCCGCACGCGGGAGGTCCTCTGGGAGGGGACGGTGAGCGCCGCCGCCGAGTCCACCGATGTGCTCTTCTCGGAAGAGCAGGTGGCCGCGACAGCCAGCAAGGCCCTCAGCCGGGCTCTTGACCTCTTCCTCGCCAACCCCCAGTTCCTGTCGCGGCTGAAGGGGGTCGGCCCGTAGCGCCGCGGGGCAGGGTTCGTTCGCCTGTACCGCCCGCTTCCCTCGACACCGGTGGCAGAGAGGGGCGGGCGGTATGGCTTTGGGGGGTCAGCGCCGCTCGATGCGGTCGCGGAGGGTGTCGAGGAGGGCCGGGACCTGGACCATCCCCTTGCCCCGGAGGTGCCGGGCCAGCCAGGCGGCCTGGTTCGCGTAGAAGGACCGCGGGCTGTAGAAGATG
>CAZRDA010000298.1:0-2690 GCA_964598715.1 uncultured bacterium
CCACCTCGACCTCGTCGGCGAGGAGCACGGCGTCCTTATGTTCGAGCCGGACGTTGCCCGTGGCGACGAGGCGGCGGTCGGCCCGCCGCCACTCCAGCCGATCGGCCGTCACCTTGACCGGAAGTTCGGGCTCCAGCAGCCCCTCTGACGGGGCGGCCGGTGGCGGCCGCGCAGTCTGGGTCCTCCCCGGAGGAGGCACCGATGGGGCCTGCGTTGCGACCGGAACGGCGGCGAGGACGAGGATGGCGGGAAGGAGGAGCCCGCCCGCGAGGAGTCGGAGCCGAGGGCCGGGCCCGCTCCGCCCGCGCATCACCGCCGCCTGACGGGAGGAGCCAGCGCGGAAAGAAAGGCATCAAGGGCCGCCGGCCAGGGGCGGAGGGGGGCGCCCGTGGCCAGGGCCCACTTCTCATTGGCGAGGACGGAGTAGGCGGGGCGTATGGCCGGCCGACCACTCGCGGGCGTGGCGATGGGGTGCACGGGGGTCTCCCGCATCCCGGCCCGATCGAGGATGGCCCGGGCGAAGGCGAACCAGGTTATGCTGCCGGCATTGGTCACGTGGTAGGTCCCGGGAGGCACGCCCTTGGGGATCCGGCAGAGGGCCCCCGCCAGATCCATCGTATAGGTCGGCGAGCCCTCCTGATCACTCACGACCTGGAGGGGATGACCCTGCCCCGCCCGATCCAGGATGGCCTGAACGAAGTTCCGCCCGCTGGCGCCGAAGAGCCACGCGGTCCGGATGATCCAGGCGTTCTCCAGATGGGCGGCCCGCACCGCGTCTTCGCCGGCCAACTTTGACCGGCCGTACGCGTTCAGGGGGTGGACCGGGTCTTCCTCCCGGTAGGGGGTCCGGCTGCCGCCGTCGAAGAGATAGTCTGTGCTGATGTACACGAGGCCAGCCCCGACGGCCCGGCAGGCCGCGGCCACGTGGGCGGTCCCCTCACCATTGACGCCCATCGCGGCCGCCGGGTCCGCCTCGGCCCCGTCCACGTCCGTGTAGCCCGCGCAGTGGAAGAGGAGAGCCGGCCGGCTCCCCTCGAGGGCGGCCCGCACCCGCTCCGGCCGCGTGACGTCGCACTGCCCGATGTCCCAGGCCTTCACTTCGTGGCCGGCCGCGCGCAGGACCTTGACCAGGTCCTGCCCCAGCATGCCCCTAGCTCCAGTAACCGCGAGTCTCACGGTTGAGCGCCCCCTTGAGCGGCCGCCACCACCCTTCGTGCTCCCGGTACCAGCGGATCGTCCGCGCCAACCCCTCCTCGAGGCCCACACTCGGCCGCCAGCCCACCTCGCAGGCGATCTTCCCCGAGTCCAGCGCGTAGCGGAGGTCATGCCCGGGGCGGTCCGGGACAAAGGTGATGAGCGACTCGGGCTTGCCGAGCGCGGCGAGGAGACGCCGGGCCACGGAGAGATTCTCGTACCCGGGCCCACCCCCCACGTTGTAGATCTCCCCGGGCCGGCCTGTCTTCAAGAGCGCGGCGAGCGCCTCGCAGCAGTCCTCCACGAAGAGCCACTCCCGGACATTGCGGCCGGTCCCGTAGATCGGGAGGGGTCGGTCCTCGAAGGCATTGGTGATCATGAGGGGGAGGAACTTCTCCGGGAACTGGTAGGGGCCATAGTTGTTGGAGGGGCGGGCAATGAGGACCGGCAGGCCGAAGGTCTCGTGCGCGGCCAACACGAGATGATCGGCGGCCGCCTTGCTGGCAGCGTAGGGGGAACGGGGGCGCAGCGGACTGGCCTCGGTGGAGACCTCCTGCGGCGCCAGGCTACCGTACACCTCGTCGGTGGACACGTGCAGGAAGCGGCGCACGCCGGCCTTCCGTGCAGCATCGAGCAGGGCCTGCGTGCCGATCACATTCGTGCGCAGGAATGGCGCCGCTGCCTCGATGGAGCGGTCCACGTGGCTCTCGGCCGCAAAGTGGACGCACGCCTCGCAGCCGGCCATCGCCTCCGCCACCGCGGCCGGATCTTCCACCCGCCCCAGGGCGAACCGATACCGGGCATCGCCGCTCAGATCGGCCAGGTTCTCGGGGTTCCCGGCGTACGTCAGGGCGTCCAGGCTGAGGACAGACGTTGCGAGTCCCCGGGTGAGGACGAGGCGGATGAAGTTGCTCCCGATGAAGCCGCAGCCGCCGGTGACGAGGAGCCGCATCTCAGCCTCCCCGGGTCACGTGCGCGGGCCACCGGTACGGGATCTCCGGGCTGTTCCACGGATAGCGGAACTCGTCCGGGTCACCGTAGCGGTACGGGAGCGTCGGGATATTCACGATGCGGGCCTCGTCGCCCGTGAGGGCCGTGAAGCCGTGGACGACCAGGGGCGGGATCTTCAGGAGGAGCGGGGTTCGCTCCCTCCCCGGCGGCGCCTCCAGGATGTACTCCTCCACCTGCCCTTTCGTGGGGGAGCCATCGCGCAGGTCATACAGAACGACCAGCGCGCTGCCGGCGAGGCAGACGAAGTGGTCCGTCTGCTCCTTGTGATAGTGCCACGCCTTCGCCATCCCGTGGCGGCAGCAGGTGACATACACCTGGCCGAAGCGCTCAAAGAGGGGATCGTCCGCCCGGAGCATCTCCATGAGGAAGCCCCGGTCGTCCTCGAGGACCTTCAGGGCCTTGGTTTTCACGCCCGAGATCATGCCAGGCCTCTTCACGGCAACTCGATCACACTCTGGTCCCCGACGATGAACTTGTGGGTCCGC
>CAZRDA010000299.1:0-2669 GCA_964598715.1 uncultured bacterium
GGAAAGGGCACTACGACCGGTTCCGGGACCGCCTCATGATCCCCATCCAGGACCCAGCGGGGAAGGTCCTGGGCTTCGGGGGGAGGGCGCTCGGGGGCCAGGAGCCGAAATACATGAACTCCCCCGAGACCCCGATCTACCGGAAGGGGCACCAGCTCTTCGGGCTGCCGGTGGCGGCGCCGAGCCTGAGGGAGAGGCGCCGCGCGATCGTCGTGGAGGGGTACTTCGACTGCATTTCGCTGCACCAGGGGGGGGTTGCCGAGGCGGTGGCCGTGCTCGGGACCGCGCTGACCC
The DNA here is from genome assembly GCA_964598715.1 of uncultured bacterium. GTDB lineage: Bacteria > Methylomirabilota > Methylomirabilia > Methylomirabilales > JACPAU01 > JACPAU01. Next base: position 295 of record CAZRDA010000299.1, read on the forward strand.
GCGAGCAGGCGCTGCTCCTCCGCCGGTACGCCGACCAGGTGACCCTGGTCTTCGATCCGGATCGGGCGGGGCGTGAGGCCGCGTGGCGGGCGCTTGACCTGGTGATGGAGGTGGGACTGGATGCCTCCGTGGTGGTCCTCCCCGAGGGGACCGACCCGGACACCTTCATCCGGAAGGAGGGGGCGGAGACCTTCCGCGCGCTCTTGCACCGCGCGCAGGATCTGGTGGACTTCGTTCTTGGGCAGGGAACGCCGCGCGAGGGGGTGGAGGAGGCAGCCCGGGCGGCCGACCGGATCCTCGCGGTCGTGGCCCGCCTGCCGGAGGGGATCCGCAGGACCCGCTATGTGCAGAGGCTGGCTGAGCGGCTGGGGGTGTCAGAGCAGGCGGTCCTGGCCGACCTCAAGCGGCTCACCCAGACCCGGCCGCCCCGGGCGGAGCCGTCCCCCGCAACGCCGCTGCGCCCGTCCGTGCAGCCGGAGGAGAGGCTCCTCCTGCAACTGCTCCTCCTGTTCCCGGTCCTGCGCGAGCACGTTCGGGAGGCGGCGCCCGCGGTCGAGGAAGTCACCCGCGCGTTCCTGGACGTGCTGGCCGGCCCCGAGGGGAGGGAGGAGGCTCGACTTGCCCGGGCCCTGGCCCATCATCCCCGGGAGGAAGTTCAGCAGCTTGCCTCGGAACTCCTGGTGGCGGATTCGGAGGGGTTCCCTGAGCCGGGGAGGATGCTCCAGGACTGCCTCGGTCGGCTTCGGCAACGGAGCGAGCGGCCTCGACTCAAGGAGTTACAGCAACGGATCGCGGAGGCTGGCCGGCGCGGCGACCGGGAGGCTGAATCTCGCCTGCTCGCGGAGTACCAGGAACGTGCCCGGCGCGGTGGCTAGTTCTTCGCCCCCGGCCTATATTGTATCTTTGGGCGGAGAGCACTCCCGTCAGATGACGGGCGGAGTGGCTGATTGCTGCAAGAGGCCCGTACAGGAATGGAGGAGCGGGGTAGATGAAGGAGACAGGCGGCCCGGAGGAGTTGAAGACTCTCATCCTGCTCGGGAAGAAGAAGGGCTACGTCACCTACGAGGAGATGAACACCCACCTGCCGGAGGACGCGACCTCCCCGGAGCAGATTGACAAGATTCTGGGTCTGTTCGACGAGATGGACATCGAGGTGGTGCACGCCCCGGAGAAGGCGAAACCCCGGAGCCCCGAAGCGCCTGCCGGGGCGGAGTCGCCCCAGGAGATGGAACTCGACCTCACTCCCGCCCCCGTGGGGCGGACCGATGATCCGGTCCGGATGTACCTGCGCGAGATGGGGAAGACGCCGCTCCTCACCCGGGAAGGAGAGATCCGGATCGCCAAGCGGATCGAGGAGGGGCGCCAGGAGGTGACGGAGGCGGTCTGCCGGTCCGGGGTCGCGGTCCGCGAAGTGCTCTTCCTCGCCGAGCGGCTCCTCCAGGGAAAGCTCCATGCAGCCGAACTCGTCGCCCTGAACGAGTTCGACGAGCCCTCGGAGCAGAAGGAGCGGGAGCTCGTCAAGGATCTGGCCCCCACCCTTCGGGCCCTCAAGCGGCAGCACGACAGGATGGAGAGCCTGGCGGTCCTCCGGGCCCGGGCCCTCAGCCGGGGCAACGCGAAGCGGGCAGAACGCCTGAGGGCGGAGCTGAAGGTCTGCCGGGACGCCCAGGCGTCGCTCCTCCGCAAACTGAACCTCCACCAGCGGGTGATTGACCGGATTGTCGCGCGGATGCGGAACCTCCTGGAGCGGGTGGAGAAGGCGGAGCGAGAGGTCCGAGAATTCCAGCGGGCCGGCAAGTTTTCCCGGGCCGACATGGCGGCCTTCATCGCGGCGGGGGACCGCAACGGCACCGCCCTGCGCTCCGTGATGCGCCGGTCCCGGCTCTCCAAGGAGCGCCTCCAGGAGTACGAGCGGATGATCCAGGCCGCCGCCAAGAAGATCGAGAAGGTGGAGCAGGAGGCGGAGGCCTCTTCAGTCGAGATCAGAGAGGTGCTGGAAGCGATCCGGCGCGGGGAGCGGAAGGCGCTCGAGGCGAAGCGGGAGATGGTGGAGGCGAACCTCCGCCTGGTCATCAGCATCGCCAAGAAGTACACGAACCGGGGCCTCCAGTTCCTGGACCTGATCCAGGAGGGGAACATCGGGCTCATGCGGGCCGTGGACAAGTTCGAGTACCAGCGGGGGTACAAGTTCTCCACCTACGCCACCTGGTGGATCCGCCAGGCCATCACCCGGGCCATCGCCGACCAGGCCCGGACCATCCGGATCCCGGTCCACATGATCGAGACCATCAACAAGCTCATCCGGGCCTCGCGGCACCTCGTGCAGGAGATGGGGCGGGAGCCCACCCCGGAGGAGATCGCCCTCAAGATCGACC
>CAZRDA010000300.1:0-2668 GCA_964598715.1 uncultured bacterium
CTGGCCAACCAGGCGGCCATCGCCATCGAGAACTCCCGCCTCTTCGCCGAGACCAGGCGGCTCGCGAGCACCGACGAACTGACCGGGCTCTTCAACCACCGGCAGCTCTACCTCCTGCTCGGGCAGGAGGTGCGCCGCGCTCTCCGCTACGGGCGGAACCTCTCCCTCATCATGCTGGACATTGACTACTTCAAGGCCTACAACGACCGCTACGGGCATCTGGCGGGGGACGAGGCGCTGCGCCAGATCGCCCGGGTCCTGAAGACCAGGTCCCGGGACGTGGACATGGTCTCCCGGTACGGGGGGGAGGAGTTCAGCATCATCCTACCGGAGACGGAGCTGGCCCAGGCGGCGGTGCAGGCGGAGCGCCTCCGGGTGGCGGTGGAGGGCCACCGCTTCAGCCGGGGGGCCGAGGGGCACCTGACCGTGAGCCTTGGGGCGGCGGCCCTCGCCGAGGGGATGGACCGGCCGGAGCAGTTGGTCCACCGGGCGGACCAGGCCCTGTACGAGGCCAAGGCGGGCGGGCGCAACCGGGTCTGTCTGGGGGCGGCGCGCGTCGAGTCCCCATAGGCGGGACAGTGCCGGGCCAACTGACGTCGCCTCGCGTCGTTCTCCGACCACCCTGCGGGTGGTGCCCGCGGCGGTCCTCAACGTACAAAGGCGTACGCCGCCCGCCCGGGGTGAGCCGCGACGCAGCCCTGTCTGGGTATCGGGCGGAGGAGCGGCCGGCCCGGGGAAAGGGCGGCGGCGCCGAGGGCGCTTGTGATGCTCGTCAGTTGGCCTGGCACCCCCGGCGTCGCATGAGCAGTATCTACCATTCGTCAAAGGCGCGCGGGGGATGATCGGACCCCGCTCCCGAGCGGATCGCCTCCTGCTCCTCGTGGTCACGCTCGGCGGCCTCGGCTACGCCCCCATCGGCCCCGGCACCGCGGGCAGCCTCGTGGCCCTCCTCCTCGCGTGGGTCCTGGCGGAGCGGGGCGCCGCTGTCACACTTCTCGCGGCCCTGGCCTGCGCGGCCGTCACGCTCCTGCTGGGGGGGCGGGCCGAGACCCTGCTCGGCCGGCGGGATCCCCCCGCCGTCGTCCTCGACGAGGTGGCGGGGATGCTCCTGGCGATGCTCGCGCTCCCCCGGCACTGGGCCTTCGCGGCCGCCGCATTCGGCTGCTTCCGGCTCCTGGACATCTGGAAGCCGCTCGGGATCCGGCGCGCCCAGGCGCTGCCCGGAGGGGCCGGCATCGTGGCGGACGACCTGCTGGCCGGCCTCTACACCAACCTCCTGCTCCAGGCTGCCTCGCCCCTCCTGGCCGGGCGGCTTCGCCTCCCGTGAACGCCGAGATCCTGACGGTGGGCACGGAGCTCCTGCTGGGGCAGATCGTGGACACGAACGCCGCCTTCATCGCGGAGCGGCTGGCGGAGGCCGGGATTGATGTCTACATCAAGACGACCGTGGGGGACAACGCAGCCCGGATCGAGGCGGCGCTGATCCAGGCGCTCGGGCGCGCGCAGGTCGTGCTCTGCACCGGGGGGCTGGGCCCGACCGAGGACGATCTCACGCGGGACGTGGTGGCCAAGGTGACGGGACGCCCCCTCCGCCTCGCCCCGGCCCTCCTGACCCAGATCCAAGCCCGATTTGCCCGGCGCGGGATTCCCATGCCCAAGAACAACGAACGACAGGCCCAGGTGCCGGAGGGGGCCGAGGTATTGGAGAACCCTCGGGGGACGGCCCCCGGCCTCCTCCTGCGGCTCCCGCCCGACCGGACCGTCATCCTGCTCCCCGGCGTGCCGGCCGAGATGCGGCCGATGCTCACGGAGACCGTTCTCCCGCGCCTCCGGGAGGCCTACCGGATGAAGGGGCAGATCCGCTCCCGCGTCCTTCGGACCACCGGGGTGAGTGAATCCAAGGTGGACGAGTGTCTGGGAAATCTCTGGGCGGAGCCCAATCCCACCATCGCCCTGCTGGCCCGGTCCGGTGAGATCCACGTCCGCCTGACGGCGAAGGCGGAGGATGACGCGGCCCTCACGCGCCTGCTCGATCACCGGGAGGCCCAGGTGCGGGAGCGGCTGGGGGACATCGTCTTCGGTCGCGATGAGGAGAGCCTTGAGGTCGTGGTGGGCCGGTTGCTGCTCGCGCGAGGCCTCACGCTGGCCGTGGCGGAGTCCTGCACGGGGGGGCTGCTCGGCCATCGGGTCACCAACGTCCCCGGCTCCTCCGCCTACTTCGAGAGGGGCGTGGTAGTGTACAGCGACCGGGCGAAGACGGACCTCCTGGGGGTCCCGCCGGGACTGATCGCCACCAAGGGGGCGGTCAGCGCCGACGTGGCGGCCGCGATGGCCGAGGGGATGCGGGAGCGGGCCAGGATGGACCTGGCGGTGGCGGTCACGGGGATCGCCGGGCCGACCGGCGGGAGCGCTGAGAAGCCGGTCGGCCTTACCTACATCGCCCTGGCTCACGCCGGCGGCGTGGCCGTCCACGAGTTCCGGTTCTTCGCCGACCGGGAGTTGAACAAGCAGCGAGCAGCCCTGACGGCCCTGGACCTGATCCGGCGCCACCTGCTCGGCCTCCCACCGGGTCCAAGGGTCTAATACAAGCGAGATAAGTGGTGTGACAACAAGGTCCGGGTCCTGTCGCCGGCGCCGCCCCGGCCCCCGGCCCCCGGAGGGAACCCTC
>CAZRDA010000301.1:0-2644 GCA_964598715.1 uncultured bacterium
ACCTATTCCTTCTTTGCGGCCCAGGCTGGCGCGCGCCGCGTGTACGCCATCGAGGTTGACCCCGAAGTCTGTCGGCTCGCGGAGTGCCTGGCCGAGCAGAACGGTCTGGCCGACCGAATCCGGTTCCTTCGGGGGTATTCGACGGACATCGAGCTCCCCGAGCGAGCCGACCTGGCGATCTTCGAAGACTACTCGAGCTTCTTCTTCTCCAGCGGGCTGCCCCGCCTCCTTCGCGACATCCGCGAACGCTACCTTAAGCGGTCCGGCCGCCTGCTGCCCGGGGGCGTTGAGCTCTTCCTCGCCGCGGCGGAGGATCCCCGCACTTACCGCCAACTCGATCTCCTGAGGGGGGAACGGGATCACCTGTTCCACCTGGATTTCAGCGAGACCCGGCGATTGGCGATGAACCACCCCGTGGCCACGTATGCGGCTGATCGGCACCTGCTCGCACCGCCTATTCGGTGCGCCCGGATTAGTCTCGGCAACGGGCGGGACCTCGGCTTCGCCTTTGCCGGGAGGAACCGGGTGCGCCGCGACGGGCTCCTGCACGGGCTGTTGGGATGGATGGAGCTTGAGCTGGCCCCAGGCGTTCGCCTCTCCTGCTCCCCCCTCCGTCCGCGCACCGCCTGGGGGCAGAATTTCTTCCCCTTCGCGGAGCCGCTCAAGGTGAAGCGGGGGCAACAGGTGGGGATGACCATGGAGCTGATCTTCCCCAAGGGGGTATCCCGGTACGTCCAGCGCTGGTCGGTCTCGGCGGGAGCGGAGTACAGGGAGGGGAATACCTTCGCGGGCGCACCCTTCTCCGAGCAGTCTCTGACCAGGGAGTCGGCCAACACGCGGGGGAGGCTCGGGCCCCGCGGCCGGGTGCTGCTGACGATCCTGTCGGAGCTGCGGGGGAAGAGGTCGTACGGTCGCATTGCGGCAGCCCTGGTCAAGAAACACCCGCGCCTGTTCGAGACCGAGGAGGATGCCCTCGCCACCGTGGTACGCCTTGTTCCGGCCATTTCGACTGTCGCCGGGGACCTCTGAGACCCGTAGAGCAAGGAGATAGCGATGAACAGACGGTCTGAGACACGCCAACAGAACGGCACGCTTGCGCTCTACAGTCGCCGCCGGTTCTTGAAAACGGCCCTGATCACGGCGGCGTACGTGACGCCCGTGGTCGTGTCGTATCCGAGCACAGTCTTCGCGACGCACCAGTGCGGTATGAAGCACAACCCAAACGAAATGTGCATGGGGAACCTCTTCAGTCCCGGCTGCTTGATGCTTAACTAGAGGAGTCCCGGCCGTGGCGTCCCTTTCCGCGGGATTGCCTTCCGCCCTGGAGACTGTCTGTGGGCTTGCGCGCGGTGCACCCGAGGACACGTCACGCCTGAACTCCCTCTTCCCCGCATCCCTCGAACAGGTGGTGGAGGCGGCGCATGCCCACAACGTGCTGGGGGTGATCCTTCCGGCGCTTCGGCGGAGGGGGAGCGCGCTGCCCGGCCCCCTCGCGGAGCGGCTCGCCGCATCCGAGATCACCCTCGCTGCTCAAGCCCTGTTCCGTGAAAGCGAGTTGCAGGCAGTCCTTCACGTCCTCGCTGCCGCGGACATCGAGGTGGCGGTCCTGAAAGGCGCCTTCCTGGCCTCCTGCGTCTACGGCGACTTCGCGGCGCGCCCAATGAACGACTTCGACCTTCTCGTGCGGCAGGAAGACCTGGAGCGGGCCGCCGCCGCCCTCCGGCAAGAGGGCTATCTCCGCGAGGACGACTGGCCAGACCAGGGCTGCGCGGGAGGGGCAGCCGAGTTCCGCAGCCCGGCCGGTCAGGCTATCGAGCTGCGCTGTGACCTCACCCAGGGGACCCGTCTGCGCGGCGTCGTCACCTTCCCCGAGGCGGAAATGTGGCAGAGGCGGCGGGCGTTCAAGACTCGATCGGGAGGCAGGCTCGTGAGCCTCGAGCCCACGGATCATCTCCTCTACCTCGCCTATCATGCGGGCATCCTCCATCTGTTCGCTGCGCTCGTTTGGCTCGTGGACATAGACCGATTCATTCGGAAGTTTCAGGGAGAGATTGCGTGGGACGATCTGGCTACCCGCGCCCGCCGGATCGGCTGCGCCACCTGCCTGTGGCACGGCCTGGGATTGTCCAGACAACTCTTCGGCACGCCGGTCGAGAACTCCCTGCTTCGTGCGCTCAAGCCCGGCACGCTTCGCGCAAGGGTTGTTCAGCGGTGGCTCACCCCCCATGCGCTGCTCCGGGGGATGACCCCACCCAGACAGCCCCGCATGCAGGGGCTCCAGATGCTCCTCCTGGACACGGCCGGGGCGGATCTCCGGTCTCTCTGGCAAGGACTCTTCCCACCCCGTCAGTGGCTGCAGTGGCGCTACCAGACCTCCCACCCTGTCGCGCTTCTCCTCCTCCGCACGCTGTATCCCTTCGGGGGCTGGGCCCGGCCCCGGACGTGAAGGGCCGCCGTCCGTCCCCACCCCGGGTACCCTTCCCCTCCGGCCTCCCCCAGCCCAAATTTCCCGGTCCTCCCGCCCCGCCGGAGCGATCGGTCCTGCGGCCCGTAGCGGAGGGCGGGCGAGGGGTTCCCCTGGGCCCCTGCGGGACGCAACAGGCCCTAAACTTGCACCCCGCCTGCAAGAAGGCCGTATTTTCAA
>CAZRDA010000302.1:0-2617 GCA_964598715.1 uncultured bacterium
GCAGCGGCCGGCCCCGGGCGTCGTAGCGCCCGAAGCACTGGGGGCCCCGCCACACCGTGTGCTGCCCATCGAGCTGCCGCCGCACGGTGACGCGCAGCCCCGCGCAGGTCCGGCGGCCCGGCTGCTTCGCGAGCTGCAGCCGGATCCCCTCGAGGACGACGGTGTTGTCCTGGCCCACCGTGCGGTCCTCTTCGTAGCAGAAGATCTGGGTGAGGTCCACGGCTCCGAGGGGCACGAAGGCGCTGGCGGGATCGGCGGGCGGCCGGGTGAACAGCCCGTTGTAGTCCGGAATGAAGCGCTGCCGGAGGTAGGCATTGGCCGCCGCGAGGGTGGTGGCGCCGTGCAGGCGCAGTTCGTTGACCAGCCGGTCCTGGAGGGTGCGGTTGAGGCGTTCGCTCCGGCCCCGCGCCTGGGGGGAGTACGCGGGGATGTGCTCGATCCCCAGGCGGGCCAGGGCCCGGCCGACCTGGGTGAGCTTGGACCGGTCCACCGGCTCTCCCGCCTTGGGGGTGTGGAAGGCCCAGCCCGCCCGGTCGGTGTAGAGGGCGATGGGCAGGCCGTGGGTCTGGAGGACCTCCCGCAGGGCGGTCAGGACGGCCTCGGTGGTTTCGGCCGGCCAGAGCTGGGCGTAGAGCAGGCGCTTCGTGGCGTCGTCGAGGACGTGGAGGAGGGTGTGCGGCTCCTCGGGGCCCAGCGCCAGCCAGGCATGGGGGCTGCCATCGAGGTGCAGGAGCTCGCCGACACAGGGGCGGGGCTCGCGGCGGCGGCGATGGCGCCCCCGGGCGCGGCCCTTGCGCACGAGGCCGGCCTCCTGCAGGGCGAGCTTGACGAAGCTATAGGAAAGGGTCACGGCATGGTCTCGGCGGGCGCGCTGGTGAAAGTGGCGGACGTTGAAGCCCAGATACGTCTCGCGGTACAGGCGCAGGAGGCGTTGGACCTCGCCCACTGGGGCCTTGCGGCGCGAGGGGCGCCGGCAGCGCCGATCATACAGGGCGAGGGTCCCCCCGGCCTGATAGCGGGCGCGCCAGCGGCGCAGACTCCGGGAGTGGATCCCCAGGATGTCGGCCGCCTGCAGCCACGTGAGCGTCCCCGCCAGGGCTCGGCAAATCACTTCTTGGATCTTCATCGCCCGCTCCACGGCGGCCTGGGCATAGAGCATGAGCACCCTCCTGGTTGCTCATGGGTCTACCCCAACCCACCCGAAAAGCGGACACTTCACTTGCTCTCGGGAGCGGACAGATCATGTACTCCCCACACTAACATCTGAAGGGACTTGACAGGCACGGACAGCCGTGCTATTCGAACCCGAGTGGAGGGGGTGGCGGATTCGTCGACCTCGGTTATCTTAAGGAGGGGGGCTATGGTCAGGGCACTCGTAGTGGCAGCATTGGTATTCGCGTTGATCCCGATGTCCTCTGCGCTGGCCGATATGTCCAGGGAGACCGGGCCCGGCTGCGGTCTCGGCAAAATCGTCTGGGCAGGAATGAAGGGCCAGAACAAGATCGCCCAACAGGTTCTTGGGGCGACGACGAACGCCACCGGGATTCAGACCTTCGGGATCACGTCAGGAACCTCCGGCTGCACGAATGACGGGTTCGTGATGGATGACCACAAGGTGAGCGTCTTCGCCAGCGTCAATTTCGAAAACCTGAAGCAGGATATGGCCCAAGGCCGGGGGGAGCACTTGACCTCGCTCGCCCGGCTCCTGGGGATCCCGGCCGAGCAGCAAGGGGCGTTTTTCGCGCTGACGCAGGAGAGGCATGGGGTGCTGTTTCAGTCGGAGGCCACCACCTCGACCGAAATGCTGATTGCCTTGAATGGTGAGCTGTCCGCGCACCCGGTCCTGGCGCAGGCTGTCATACGGTAGATCGTCTTCGGAGGCCCCGATCGAGTTCTACGTCCTAGAGGGCCTCTGCATGAAAAATGGCTAATACGAGTCATCGTATTAGCCATTTTTCTTTCCTTCGGTCTCAGTCTCCCCAAATGACATCCCCCATGGGGAGTTGGACAAGACGAGGTGCTCGCATCGTCTGTTCTCTTCTCATCGCAGCCGGCATCGCCCAGGCCAGGCTGGCCGAGCCCTCCGACATCGTCGCCCAGCAAGCCTACCTTGACGAGTTAGTCAGGCGCTCGATTGAGAAAGACCTGTCCGGCCAGCGCTACTGGCATCTCCTGTTGCACTACCGGAAGGACCTCCTTGGTGGCTTCACCAGCGAAGCAGACGGACCGGGATTCTTCCTGTCCCCGAAGGGACGGACCAATCCGCAGGAAGAGCTTGCAGCCACCCTGGCGAAGTTCTTCAGTGACGAACTGGTCGGGACATCGCAGCAGCAGGCCCAGTGTGCCTTCCCAGCGCGCTACCGGTGGCTGAGGAACGAGCTGAATTTTGATGGAGGCTTGCTGCCGGAACGGGATTGCCAGCGGTTTCGGACCTGGATGGAGGCGTTCGATGCAGAATCCGTGACCCTGATTTTCGCGTCCGCGTACATGAACAATCCCTCATCGATGTTCGGCCACACCCTCCTGCGGATCGACCAAAAGGGGCAGACCGAGGGGACGCGACTCCTGGCCTACGCGATCAACTTCGCCGCCAACGTCACAACCGAAGACGCCATCG
>CAZRDA010000303.1:0-2613 GCA_964598715.1 uncultured bacterium
GAGCCCAACAGCCTCAGAGTTCTCGTAAGTCCATGACACAGCCCTGCAGGCGCTTCTGGGCGGCGGGGGAAAAGGCCGTGGCATACTCGGGCTCCCGCAGCAACTGGTTCACCAACTCCAGCAGGTAGCTGCCTGCCCGGTCGGGAAAACCCGCCCGGTAGTCGCGCAGCGAGGCGGCCGGCAAGGGCCAAAGACGCGGGGCCACCTGTTGGCAGATGGCGGTCATGTGCTGTTCATAGGCGGCTACTTTGTCCAGCGCTGGCGGCTCCGGCAATGCCAGGGGATGCGTGTCCTCTAAGTCCAAGGTCACCAGGGCGAGTGTCTTGAGCGTGTCGATGGCTACTCCTAACTCTGTGAGGATCGTTTTCTCTTCCATGCATCTACCTCCCTTACCCCCGCACCTGGGCCACACTATGTTGCGCGACATGTGAGAACGCGGAAATCGCGACCGGCCCGAAGCGGCGCGCTGACAAGATTGACGGGCACCGCAGAGCCGGCAGGCGCAGACGGGTGGCCGGTTCACCCGGCGCGCCTTCGCTCAGTCAGGCTGCGCTCGGCGCCTGGAGCGCATGGACGTGCTCGCTCCAATGACGCGCGATCGTCTCCAAGCGCTGCAGGACGGAGCGCCCACTGCCATCGCCAGAGACCAGGACCGTAGCGTTCGGGTCGGCAAGGGCACGCGCCGCCTTTACCAGCCGCGCTTGCAACTGGCGCACTAGCTCTGCGAGTTGGGCGATGTCTCTGCCGGCCAGGCGACCGACGGCCCTGGCGTTCATCTCATCGACCGAGGCGTAGAAGCGATACGGTTTGCCACCGGACAGGACAGACTCCATGCCTTCGACCGTCGCCTGATGCCACCACACCAGGTGGCACAAGACCTCGCGCGGTCCCCATCTTCCAACCCTGACCCGGGCGTGGCCTCCTGGCCCTTGGAAGTAGGCCAGTCCGGCCTCGACGCTTTGCTCCAGCGCTGTAATAAAGTCTTCGATCTGTTGACTCGCTGCCATGACAAGAATCCCCTCCCAGGAGCGATGCAGACCGAGACAGCAGGCGTGCTATGCCTTGGGCCTGTGCTTCTCGATGAGCGCCACGATTTTGGGATCGATCCGATCCTTCAACGGGCGTCCGGCGTCGCACAGGGCGATCCCCAGGTGTGCGTCCCGAGCGAGCCTGTCGAATTCAGGACTCCCCCGCCACTGCCGCTCCAGCTCACCAAACAGCGCGTCGATATGGGCCTTCTCAAACATCTCTTGACCTCTGCTCCGTGAGCACAACGCACGGCGGGGCCAACCTGCTGCTGGCTGGCCCCGCCTTTTCTGCCATCGACTACGTGCGCGTCCGAGACCGGAGCCTACTCGTCTCCGAGGGTCGAGTTCCCCTTGTCGATGATCTTCTTCACGTCTCGAGCGAAGCCTACCAGCTCTTCCTGGGAGGGGATGCCTTCCTTCACCAGTTTTTCCTTGAACTGCTGGAAGAGCCATTCCTCGTTGCGGCCGTGCGGAATCTCGAAGAAGTTCCGGTCGAACATCGGCAGTTCGCCAGGCCCGAAGTAGCCTTTCTCCATGAAGGTGTAGCCTTCCAGGAGGTGTGTACCTTTGCCGAGCACCTGGCCCGTGGCTACGTAGTGCTCCATGACCGCCGGCATCCCAAAGCGTTGGATGGGGCAGGTCTTCATACAGACGGCGCACCCATCGTAGCGCGCCATGACCGGGCGGCAGCGCTCGTAGATGAGCTTGTTCTTCTCGACGCCACGCCACCACACCTTCTCCTTGACGAGGGCACGACCCGGGCAGCGGTTCACACAGACCTGGCAGACCTGGCAGAACTGGTGAATGCCGTAGTCGACGGGTTGGTCGTAGGTCACCGGCGCGTCGGTGGTGATGATCGCCAATCTGGCTCTGGAGCCAAAATGCGGCGAGAGCAACTGACCGTTGGCGCCCAATTGCCCCAGACCAGCAGCCACGAACATGGGAATGTACGGGGCGCTGTTGTCATTGGGGCTATGCACCTGGGCGTGATACCCGAGCTCCCGGATATGGTCGGCGAGGTCGAGTAACAGGGCGCCTTCGATCTCATAGGTACCAAAGTGGGCGAACTCAGCGTCCATGCTGGGGAGGGACTGCGTCTGCACGTAGTTCTGTTCCAGTGCCAGGCAGATGGCGTGCTCGTATTTCGTCCAGTGCCTTTTGCTGGTGTACGTGTAGCGCCGGTCATACTTGGTGAAACCAACTTCGCCAAAGCCCAGCTCACGCGCCTTGCGGCGAATAGCCTCGGTCACGTCCTCGCCAGTCGGGGTGCCGGTGGGCTCGAGGTCCCCCGAGACCGCCGCGGCGTCGATGAGTGGCTCGCTGATGTCGTTGTGATCCTTGCGGTATTCGCTCATCTCCGGGCTGTAGACGGTCCAGACCCACTGCCGATCGGCGGCTTTTTCGATGTTCTGGGTCTCCTGGGGATACGTGCGGCTGTAGAAGCTCAGGTCGGTCTCCCGCAGGGGAATACCCGGGACGGTGGTGAGATCCTCTGCCACCGGGATCTGCACGTCAGGGTCGCCGTGCCGTCTACCCGGCCGTGTGACAACGTGATCTACCCGTCTTTCCATTGCGATTCCTCCAT
>CAZRDA010000304.1:0-1438 GCA_964598715.1 uncultured bacterium
GACCTTCCTGCTCGAGATCGGCGCGTACGTCCTGGCCGGGGCCCTCGGGATGCGGATCGGACTCGCCCTCGTGCCCCGCCGGGGCCAGGCCCCTGCGCGCCGGGAGCGCCTGGCTCAGGCCCTGACGGACCTCCGCCATGTGCTCCCCGTGGTGGCCCTCCTGCTCCTCCTTGGGGCCATCTGGGAGAATATCGGGCTCTTCCTGCTGGCCCGGTCTCCCTAGGGGGGAGGGGCGAGCGAGTGCCCCTCCGCGGCTGAGCGGGCGCAGGCGAGTGCGACCGCCACGGACCGGTACCCTTCCTCGGCCGGTACCGGAACCGGTTCTCCCTCCTGGAGCGCCCGGACGAAGGCCCTCAGGACCTCCCGCACCGTCGGGGCGGAAGGGGGGAGCGGGATCGGGCTCCGTTCCCGGCCCCGGACCAGGGTGAGCGTCCCGGCCGCAACGTCCCCCTCGAGCTGCCCCGCTTCCCCGACCGCGACGATGCGCCCCGACCGTCCACCCGCGGCGCGGCTGTGCGCCACCACGGCGAGTCCGGGCGGCCCGGAGAGGGTGAGAATCGCCACGAAGGTGTCCTCGGTATGGACGGACCGGGCGCGGGCGGTCCGGCAGACCACCTCCACCACCTCCTGTTCCGTCAAGAACCGGACCAGATCAAAAGCATGCACGCCGATGTTGAGCAGGGCGCCCCCGGACCCGGGGGCGTCTGCCCACGCCTGGTCGGAGGGCTCGGCCATCTGGTCAAGCGTGAAAAGCGTGAGGGGGCCGATGGCGGGAAGGTGGCTGCGGAGGGCCCGGACCGCCGTGTCGAAGCGGAGGGTGTGGGCGACCATGAGCGGGGCGGAGGTGGCACGGGCCGCGGCCAGAATGGCGCGGGCTCCCTCGATGTCGGTGGCCAGCGGCTTCTCTACGAGAACCGGCTTGCCCGCGGCGAGGGCGGCCGGGACGAGGGCAGCGTGGAGGTGGGGGGGGACCGCTAGCAGGACGGCATCCACCCCGGGGTCGGCAGCGAGGGTGCCTGGATCGGCATGAGCGGTGAGCCCCCGGGAGGCGGCGAACGTCCGGGCCGCCCCCAGGTCCCTCCGGCAGACGGCAGCGAGGGAGGCGCCCGGTACCTCCCCGGCCAGCAGATGACCGGCGTACCGGCTGCCGTGGCGCCCTAACCCCACCAGCCCGAAGCGGAGGAGGGACACGCTTCTTCCCTAGCGAGCCACGCAAGCCCGCGGGGCGTCGGCGGCCCTCTCGACCTCCGGGACGCCGGCCAGGTGTCTGCCGTCGCTGGCCAGCTCAGCGACGGTCACAGTCACCCTGGCCTCCTCCCGGGCGCCCGCCAGGCGGTGCGTCTCGGAAGGAGGCAGACCTGCCCCGGCAGGGGGTTAGCCTTACCCTGTTACAAAAGGCCGCACAGTATGGATGTGAGAGGAAAGGAGACGCCGGGTG
>CAZRDA010000304.1:1538-2599 GCA_964598715.1 uncultured bacterium
GCGACTTGGGGACGACTGGCACGGAATCTGCTAGACCAGGTGAGCCATTGCGTTGCCCGTGCTAGGGGAGGGCAGGCCGGATGCAGCGGCCGTTTCAGAACGATAACCGGACCCCCGTCCGGATCCAGGTGGAGTGCAGGGCCGGGGGACCATCTTTCTCGGCCCAGTCCCTGAACATCAGTCGCGGGGGCGTCTTCCTTCAAACCGAGTGCCCCCTGCCGGCTGGCCGCACCCTCCAGTTGATCTTCAGCCTACCGGACGGCCCTCGCGTTTCGGCCCACGGTCGCGTCGCCTGGACCCGGCCCCCCGGGGACCCGCAGGGGCCGGCCGGCATGGGCATCCAGTTCGAGAGCATCGCTCCGGAAATTATCCGCGTGATCGAGGAAATCCTCGAGAAGGAACCCACCAGCGGGAGGCGCGCGTAGGTCAGGGCACTACCCGGATCTTCCCGACCGGTCCCGCCGTCACCTCCCCGATCCGCGCCGCCGCCAGCACCCCCTTGGTTTCGCCGAGTCGCCGGAGCATCTGCTGGCTCTCCGCCTTCCCCACGGCCACGAGCAGACCCCCCGAGGTCTGGGCATCCGAGAGAACCAAGCGCACGTCCTCGCCCATCCCGGGGGACCATTCCACATGCCCCTCGAGCGACTGGAGGTTCCGGCGGGTCCCACCCGGGCAGATCCCCTCGCGGACAAGTCTCCAGGCCTCGGGAAGGACCGGGATCGCCTGAAGCGAGATCGTCGCGCCCACCCGGCTCGCGGCGACCACCTCGCGCAGGTGGCCGAGGAGGCCGAACCCGGTGATGTCGGTGCAGGCGTGGACCCCCCCGACCCCTTCCATCGCCTCGGCCGCATAGCGGTTGAGGGTGCTCATGGTGGCGACCGCCTGCTCCACCGTCCCGGCCTCGACCTTCTGCCGCTTGATCCCGGTCGTGATGATCCCGATTCCGAGCGGCTTCGTCAGGAGGAGATCGTCCCCTGCCCGGGCCCCGGCGTTCGTCCAGATCCTGTCGGGGTGCACGAGCCCGGTCACCACGAGGCCGTACTTCGGCTCGGGGTCGTCAA
>CAZRDA010000305.1:0-2596 GCA_964598715.1 uncultured bacterium
CTTCTCGGCGACCTCCAGGTCCGCCAGGAGGAGCTCCGTGTTCAACAGGCCGATGTCTCGGGACGGGTCGAGGCTCCCCTCGACGTGCGGAATCCGGGCATCCTCGAAGACCCGGATAATGTGCAAGAGGGCGTCCGCCTGACGGAGCGCTGTGAACGTTGGGCCTCCGACCCCCTCCTCCTTGCCGGCGCCCCGCTGGAGCGGCGGGGAATCCACGTAAGTGACCGTGGCCGGCACGGCCTTCTTCCCCGGGTGCATCCGGCCAAGGGCACTCAGGCGCTGGTCGGGGACAGGGGCGATGGCCTGGGGTGGCTCAAGCGGGGCGCGGCCCGCGGGCGGCTCGAGTTGTCCGGTGGCCAGGCGGAAGACGGTGGTCTTCCCCACCTGCGGAAGGCCCACGATCCCGATCTTCACTTCGTTCCCCGTCCGGACCGACCCTCGAGGATTGCGGCGGCTCGGCCGTTGCAACGCCGCTGCCCTATGCTATCCTAATCGGCGTTCAGCGGCACGACAAAGCGTCGCGGGCGTCGGCGGAGGGCGGGCGGTGCGGGGCTACCTCGACATCGAGACTTCCTTCGACGGGGGGATCACGGTCGTCGGGCTGTACGCCGACGATCGGGGGTGCATCCAACTGGTCGGCCCCCAGGTGACGGAGGTGAGCCTATACCGAATCCTCGAGGGGCTGCGGACCCTTTGCACCTACAACGGCAGCCGCTTCGACCTTCCGGTCATCCACCGCCGCCTGGGGGCGGACCTGGCTGCGGAGTTCGAGTCCTGCGACCTCATGCTCGAGTGCTGGCGCGTGGGACTCAAGGGCGGGTTGAAGCGGGTGGAGGAGCAACTCGGCATCCGCCGCTGGACGAAGGGGCTTGACGGCTTCGATGCCATGCGGCTCTGGCACCGGTACGAGGCCTGCGGGGACGGAGAGGCGCTGGCGACGCTGCTGGAGTACAACCGGGAGGACGTGGTGAACCTGAAGCGCCTGGACGAGCTGCTCCAGGAGCAGCGGCGGTGAGGGTAGCCTTCGCGACCCTCGGGTGCCGGCAGAACCAGTTCGAGACCGACCTGATGGCCGACGCCTTCCGGGCCGACGGCTACGAGACGGTTCGCTTCTCGGCCGAGGCGGACGTCTATGTCATCAACACCTGCACGGTGACGGCGCGCGCCGATGGCGACTCCCGCCGACTCATCCGGCAGGCGGTCCGGCGCAACCCCCTGGCCTTCGTGGTGGCCACCGGCTGCTACGCGCAGGCCAACCCCCAGGCCCTCCTCGGGATCGAGGGGGTGGACCTGGTCCTGGGGAATGCCGAGAAGGGGGAGGTGCTCCGCTACCTCCGGGACTTCGCCTGGGGGAGCCCGCCGCGGGCCGCGGTGGGGGATATCCAGGCACTCCGGACGTTCCAGGCGGCCGCGGCCCCGACCGACCCAAGCCGCACGCGGCCGTTCCTGAAGGTGCAGGACGGCTGCAACTTCGCTTGCACCTTCTGCATCATCCCGGCGGTCCGCGGGCCGAACCGGAGCCTGCCGCCGGAGGCCGCTGTAACGGAGGCCCGCCGCCTGGCCGCCGCCGGGCACCCCGAGGTGGTCTTGACCGGAGTGAACCTCGGGACCTACGGCTGGGACCTTACGCCCAGGGTCTGGCTGAGCGATCTCGTCCGCCGGATCCTGGCCGAGACCGACCTTCCCCGTTTGCGTCTCTCATCGCTTCACCCCCACGAGGTCCGGGAGGACCTCGTGGGCCTCATGGCAGGGAGCGGCCGGATCTGCCGGCACCTCCACCTCGCGCTCCAGAGTGGGGATGACGGGATTCTCAGGGCCATGGCCCGCTCCTACCGGGCAAGGAACTTCCGCCACACGGTCCGCTCGGCTGTGGAGGCCGCCCCGGGAGTCGCCATCGGGGCGGATGTCATCGTCGGCTTCCCCGGGGAGACGGAGGAGGCGTTCCAGAATACAGTGGCGCTGCTCGCCGAGTTGCCGGTCGCCTACCTGCACGTCTTCACCTATTCCAAGCGCGTAGGCACCCGGGCTGCCGGGATGCCAGACCAGGTTCCCCCGCACGTCAAGGCCCGCCGCAACGCGGTCCTGCGGGCCCTCGGCCAGGGGAAGAGCCTGGCCTTCCGCCAGCGGGCGGTCGGGCAGGTTCTGCCGGCCGTCGTCCTGGCGGAGCGCGATCAGCCCACAGGGCGCCTCACGGCCCTCACCGACAACTACATCCCGGTCCTGGTCGAGGCGGAGGCTCGGCTCGAGGGGCAGGCGGTCCGCGTCCGGGTGGAGCAGGTGACGGGGGCGCGGGTCACGGGGAGCGTGGTCTGATGGAGGCCCCGCCCAGGCGCGACCGGTTGGCCTTCTGGATGCCCGCGACCGTCCGGTGGGCCGACATGGACGCCCTGGGGCACGTGAACCACACCAAGTACTTCACCTACCTGGAGTCCTGCCGGACTGCCTTCTTCGAGGCTGTGAACCTGTGGCGGCTCCGGGAGCACCCGCGACAGGGGATCGCGGTGGTGCACGCGCAGTGCAACTTCCGCGAGCAGGTTCGCTACCCGGCCGAGTTAGAGGTGGGCCTCCGCGTGACCCGGGTCGGCGGGAAGTCCTT
>CAZRDA010000306.1:0-2593 GCA_964598715.1 uncultured bacterium
GGGCGTCAATCCGCGCCGCATCGAGCTCGAGACGGGTGGGACGCCGACCGGATCCATCGTGGCGCTGAATGCCGTAAACCTGCTCGAACTCCGGGTGGCGGAAGAGGGCGTCGTCGTCGAGCTCGAGACGCGCGTCGAGAGCCACGAACCCCCCGGGGCCCGTCCGGGCGAGCGGGTTGATCTCGAGAAGCGTGGCGTCCTGCTGCAGGAACGCCTGGACCGCCCAGAGGGTGAGGTCGGCGAAGGCCGTCAGGTCGGCGCCGGAGTAGCCGAGGCGATGCGCGACCTCCCGTGCCTCGACTGGCTGGAGCCCCGTCCGCACATCCACCGGGACCCGAGCGAGCCCGGCGGGCTCGGCGCGGGTGGTTGGCTCCACCTCGATCCCGCCGCGGCGGCTCGCCAGGAGGACAGGCCGCTTCAGGCCGGCGTCGTAGGTCACCGCGAGGAAGGTCTCCTCCAGCGCCGCCACCGGCTCCTCCAGCAGGAGGCCCTCCACGGGAAAGCCGCACAGGGTCCCGGCGAGGAGCGCCATCCCCCGTCGCTCCGCCTCCTCCGCTGTCGCGGCACGAAAGACACCGCCCGCCTTTCCCCGGCCTCCCGCCGGGACCTGGGCCTTCACCATCCACGGGAAGGACAGCGCGGCGCAGGCGGCGCGGAGTTCCTCGGCGCTGCGGACGAGCCGGCTTCCCGGGACCGGAATGCCGGCCTCGCGCAGCAGCCGCTTCGCCTCGTGCTCGAGCAGGCGCATGCGACCCTCGGGGCGCGGGGAATGGCGACGGGGGACCCGGTCGTCTAGGCGACGATCTGGCCGTCCCGGACCAGGACCTGCCCATCCACCGTCACCGTGGGCTTCTGGAAAATCAGATCGAAGTGGAGGGGGCCGTGGACGTCGCCCCCGACGCTCATGCTGTCCCCGAGGCCGATGTGGGCGGTCCCCCACGCCTTCTTGGCCTCCCGCAGGGCCACCCCCAGGCGGCACTTGTCGTTCGTCCCGATGGCGAACTCGGCGACATTATGGGCGTGCCCCCCGGCCCGATCCAGCGTCTCCATCAGGAGGGCGGCCTGCGGGCCGCCGCTCGTCCCGACGACCCGCCCCCCCTTCACCTCGACGGTGATGGTCTCGCTGACGAAGCCTAACCCACGGACCTCGATGCAGAACGGCTTGACGAGGCGGCCCTCGGCCGTCCCGGTGATGGGGGAGATGCCGGCCTCCCCGTCCGGTAACGCGGTGAAGGTCCCCTTCCGGTCGGCGTACCCGGCCAGCATGAACGCCTCGCGCCCCTCGAGGGACATCCTGAGGTCGGTTCCGTCCGGGGTCGTGAGGCGGGCGGCCTTCCCCCGGCTGAAGGCCTCGGTGAGGCGCCGGCTCACCGAGGCCATCTTCGGGTAGTCCACCGTCGCCCCGCCCCGGACCATCATGTCCTCCGTGAAGCCCCACATCTCCAGCATCCGCGCGCCCCGGGCGATCGCCTGCCGGAGGCCGGCGGTGTGGACCACCGCGAACGAGGATTGATTGATGATCACGTCAGCGGCGGCGAAGGCCGCTCGAACGATCGGGCTGGGCTCGACGGAGCCGACGGGCCGCGGCGTGATCACCACCACGTGGACCTCGGCCCCCGCGGCCGCCGCCATGGCCGCGATCGCCTCGGTGATGCTCCGCGGGCACTCGGTGTCGGTCACGAGGCAGACCTGCTCCCCCGGCTCCACCTTGAGGATCGTCTCGATGATCATCCGCGCGGTGGGGGCCATGTGGGTGAGGTGCATAGACGGCTCCTCCTCGGGGCCGGCGGGTCAGGCGACCTTGTAGCGACCGAACGGGACGAGTTCGCAGATGGCGCCGTCCGGGTCCCGGAACTTGACCGGGATATCCCCCCGGGGGGTCAGGATGTTGCCGCCCGCCTCCCGGACGCGCCGGGTCGAGGCTTCGATGTCCGCCACCGCCACTCCGAAGTGGTGGATGCCGGGGGCGGCACCGGGGGTGGGGGAGTCGGCCCGACCCCTGTCCTCGGAGTACTCGATCAGGGCCAGGTCAATCACCCCGTCGGTCAGGTGGCGGGAGAGGTGGTCCCTGGATTTCGAGTCCCCCAGGCGGCGGAACCCGAAGACCTCCTGGTAGAAGCGGGTGGAGGTCTCCAGGTCGCGGACCCGGAGGGAGACGTGGACGATGCGGGGAGCCTCACTGGTCATGCACGCCTCCTTCAGCGGACAAGAACGCAGCGCTCGGCCTCGACCCGGACCACCACCGCGTCCCCGACGGCGAAGCGCCGGTCTGGGTCGCCAGCCACCCGGAAGGTGCAGGAGGCTCCGGCGAGGGTCACCTGGTAGTCCATGGCCTCGCCGAAGTAGATGGCTCGGGTGACTGTCCCCCGGAAGAAATTGACACGGTCGCTCGCCATCGGCCCCGTGCCGGGGAGGGCCTCGGCGCCCGGACTCAGGGCGATCCGCTGGGGCCGGATCGAGACCGTCACCTCGTCGCCCCGGCGGTGCTCCGGCCCCGCCCCCGTCAGGAGGCGGAAGCCGCCCTCGCACACCACGAGGCCGTCCCCCGCGACCCTGCCCCGCAGGAGGTTGGCCCGGCCGATGAACCCCGCCA
>CAZRDA010000307.1:0-2591 GCA_964598715.1 uncultured bacterium
TCCTGCAGGAGCTCGCACGGCTTGCCCGAGAGCACGCCATCCCGCTCATCGCCGACGAGATCCAGTCGGGGATGGGGCGGACCGGGCGCTGGTGGGCGGTGGAGCACTTCGGGGTGAAGCCGGACCTGATGACCGTGGGGAAGGCGCTGCGCGTGGGGGCTACCGTGGGGCGGGCCGATCTCTTCCCGACGGAAGGGAGTCGGATGGGCGGAACCTGGGCCGAGGGGAATGCCCTCAGCACCGCCGTGGGCTACCGGACCATCGAGGTGATCGAGCGGGAGGGGCTCCTGCAGAACGCGAGCCGCATGGGGGAGCGCCTCCTGGCCGGGTTGCGGGACCTCGCCAAGCGGCACTCCTTCGTCGTGGACACCCGGGGGCTCGGCCTCATGGCCGCCATCGAGACGGACACCCGGGCGCGGCGGGACCGCGTGCTGCAGGCAGCGCTCGCGCGCGGTCTCGTCCTCCTCGGCTGCGGCTTCAAGGCCATCCGGTTCCTGCCGCCCCTGGATGTGACCGAGCGAGAGATCGGAATGGCCCTGGACCTCCTGGACGCGACCCTCAAGGACGCCGCAGCCTGACTCTCGATGACGATCCGGAGTAGCGTCCCGCCCTAGAAGAGCGAGCCTTGCCTGCCTTGCTCGACCACCACCACCCCTGAGGCAGCCCGATCGGCCAGGCGCGTGGGCTCGGGAATCCGGTACTTCCGGCAGCATTTCAAGACCGTCTGGATGGCGGACTCCAGGCTCACGCGGTGCCCCACGGAGACATACACGGCGTTGGTCGCATCCTTCGTCCGGACGGCGGCGCCGATGACTTCCCCGGCCTCTGTCAGGAGCGCCCAGTTGCCCGCCTTTTCGCCGGGCTCAGCATGCTCGCCGCAGAGCCGGCTCTTGGCGCAGCCGATCGTGGGCTTGTCGAGCACCATCCCCAGATGCGAGGCGAGCCCAAAGCGGCGGGGATGGGCCAGGCCCTGGGCATCCGCCATGATCAGGTCGGGCTCCAGGCGGAGCTTCTCCAGAGCATCTAGGATCGCCGGGACCTCGCGAAAGGCCAGGAGTCCGGGAACGTAGGGAAACTGGATCGGCCTTGTCGCCGAGCACTGCTCCATCGGCTGGAGGCCGGGATAACTGAGGACGACCACGGCAGCCCTGGCGAGATTGCCCGCCGTGCTGATGTCCACGCCCGCGATTGCCTCGATCTGGCTAAAGTCGTCCCGGTCCACAATCCTCGCCCGCAGCTCTTTCTGGATGCGAATCGCCTCGGGCACGGAGACGTTCCAGGCATGGGGGTGCACGATCTTCATGCCGGTCATCATAGATGACCACTCCGGTGAGGGGCAAGGGTGCGCCGCGAATCGAGGGTCGCGACGGCTCCCGTGCCCGGCGCGGCGTTCGTGCGGGTCGGTTTGCGTGGCCGCGGCGGATCCTGCTGTCTCCCGTTCAGCGGGCGACCGGCGTTCCCTTCTGCGCGAGGGGCGTCCAGGTCTCCCCGCCGTTGGTGGACTTGCGGAGGTCAGAATTGAATGTCCCCATGTAGATCGTCTGTTCCTCGTGGGGAGAGGGGGCCAGGACGGCAATCGCATCCTCCCCGCCGAGGAAGAGGCCGGTCGTCCTCCAGGTCTTGCCGGTATCGTTGCTCGTGATGAAGCCCAGGTCCTGCCGCACCGCGTAGGCATATAGCCGACGCGGCTCTTTCGCAGAATACGCGACGGCCGTGACGGGAACCCCTTCGAGGCGTGAGGCGGCAGACGTCCAGGTGTTTCCGCCATCACGGCTCACCAGCAGACCGGATCGGGTCCCGGCCAGAAGACTCTCCGGTTCCTTCGGATGGCCCACCAGGCTGAGAACATCCCGGAGGCCACCGGCGTGGAGTTGCTTCCAGGAGCCGTCCTTCACTGTGACACGGTACAGGCCGGCCGTGCCCATGACGTTCCATCCGTAGAGGGTCCCGCCGTCTGCGCTGATCGTCATCGCGTGAAAGTCCACCTGGCCCCGGAGGGCCAGCGGGCGCCAGGTCCGGCCGCCGTCCCGGCTGGCCAGGAGGCCCATCGGGTTCGGCATGTCCCCGCCCTGCGGGTGGCCGCTGACGAAGACGACGCCCTGCTCCCGCGGGTGGACCGTGAACCCCATATAGTCATGGCGCGCCTCGCCAACCCATTCCCACTGGCGGTCCCGCACCACGCGCAAGAGACCCACGTGGGTCGCGACGAAGAGAACGTTGGGGTCTTTCGGGTCAACGGCAAGTCCGTGGATATGGTGGAATTCCGTGATCGCACCCGCGCTTGCCGGTTCCCCATGGCCGAGCAATACCGCTGTCGAGGCCGCGACGAGAGCGGGGAAGATCCATAGCCGCATAAGACCTCCTGGTCATCCAGAGCGGGGAGAGAGATCACTGTTCCCGGAGCAGGGTCTTCACATGGTTGACGAGGCGCCCCATGGCCTCATCGTCGTTGAATTGGTAGTACCCCCGGATCCGTGCCTGGCGATCCACCAGGACGAACCGGGAGCTATGCAGAAAGGTTTTCCCCACCTGCCCGTGATGCGCCATGACGGGCGCAACGCCGAACAGCCAACTTCGCACCCCTTCCTCCG
>CAZRDA010000308.1:0-2590 GCA_964598715.1 uncultured bacterium
TCCCGGAAGGCCCGCATCGTCTTCTCCCGCTCGGCCGGAGGGCGCCGCCCGTGGAGCAAGCCCAGGCGCAGCCCCTTGAGCGCACCCCGGCGCAGCCCCTTGAGATGCGCCTCGGCCGCGGCGGCCCCTTCCGCCTCCCCCGCCTCACCGAGCGCGATCTGTGGGCAAACGACGTAGGCGGCCCGGCCACGAGCCACCTCCTCCCGGATCCGGGCCGCCGCCTCATCCCGCTTCTCCGGGGGGAGGATCTCCGTGGCCACCGAGCGGCGCCCCGCGGGAAGGGTTTCCAGGGCCGTGAGGTCGAGGTCGCCGTAGAGGGTGAGGGCGAGTGTCCGGGGGATGGGGGTGGCGCTCATCACCAGGAGGTGCGGGTGATGACCCTTTGCCGCGAGGGCGAGCCGCTGGGTCACGCCGAACCGGTGCTGCTCGTCCACGATGGCGAGACCCAGGCGGGCGAAGCGGACATTCGCCTCCAGGACGGCGTGCGTCCCCACCGCCACGCCGATCGCGCCATCGGCAAGCCCTTGAAGGGCGGCGCGACGCTCGGGTCCTCGCTGGCTGGCCCGCAGGACCCCCACCCGGATCCCGGCAGGGGCCAGGACCTCCGCGGCCCCCGCGGCCAGTTGCTCTGCCAAGAGGTCAGTGGGAGCAACGAGGGCCGCCTGGGCGCCAGAGGCGACGGTCCGGAGGGCCGCGAGCAAGGCCACGATCGTCTTGCCGGAGCCGACCTCCCCGTGGAGGAGCCGGTGCATGGGACGGTCGCGGGCGAGATCGGCGCTGATCTCCTCGACCGCCCGCTCCTGCGCCGGTGTGAGAATGAAGGGAAGGGCCGCACGAACGGCAGCCTCCCGCGCCGGATCCGGGCGAAGCGGGAGGCCGGGGAGGCGCCCGATCTCCTGCCGGCGGAGAGCGCACCCGAAGGCCAGGAGGAAGAGTTCTTCATAGGCGAGGCGGCGGCGGGCAGCGGCCGCCTCCTCCAGCGAGGCGGGCAGATGCAGGGCCCGGAGGGTCTGGCCGAGGGGCAAGAGATCGCGCTGGGCCAGGAGAGAAGCGGGGAGGAACTCCTCGGCAGCGGCGGCGCTCTCCTCGGCGAGGGAGGCGAGAAGCCTCCGGAACCAGCGGCGGGGGAGCCCCTCCGTCCCCGGGTAGATGGACACCAGGGCGGGCGCCGCGTCCACGGCCTCCCCGGGCTCCAGGACCTCCCACTCGGGGTTGGCCAGGGCGAGGGGGTAGGCGGGCGCTAACGTCCCGCTGAGGAGCATGCGGGTGCCGCGGGGCAGGCGCCGGGCCAGATACGGCTGGTGAAACCAGCGAATGGTCGCCCGCGCTGTCCCGTCGGTGAAGAGGGCCTCGCAGGAGGGGAGGCCCTCGCGGGTCCGCGCAAGGCGCACCCGCTCGATCCGGCCGGAGAGCGTCACCGCCTGGCCGGGAGCCGCCGCAGCCAGCGTGACGAGCCGCCGCGCTTCGTACCGAATCGGCGGACAGCGGAGGGCGTCTCCCACGGTGCGGATCCCGAGGCGGGCGAGGAGGGCCGCCCGCTTCGGCCCCACGCCCGGGAGGCGCCGGACGGACGTGCCCAGGGCAAAAAGGGCTTGCCTTCCCGGGGGTCGCTCTGTATGATCCACCGGCGCTCGGGGGACAGTTCTCAGGGAGGAAGGTCCGTGGGAAGGACCCGTTGCGACCTGTGCGGCAAGGGGCCGATCGTCGGCCATCAGATCAGCCACGCTCACAACGTGAGCAAGCGGCGTCACTATCCGAACATCCAGCGCGTCCGCGCCGACGTCGGGGGGAGCACCCGCAGCCTCGCGGTCTGCACCCGCTGCCTACGCTCGGGGCGAGTCACCAAAGCCCGCTAGGACCCCCCGCGGACCCGCTCCACAGCTACCACGCCGCTGACCTTCCGGATCGCCTGCATTGCCGCCTGGAGGTGCTTCAGGTCCGTCACCTCCAGGACGAAGGTGTTGAGCCCTTTCCGCTCCTCCGTCACCCGGATCTCCGCCTGGGCGATGTTCACGTTCGCCGACGAGATGGCAGAGGAGATCGCTGCGAGCATCCCGGGCCGATCCTCCCCGAGCGTGACGAGAATCTTCACCTGGTGCGGCATCTTCTGCCGCTCGGCCCACTCGACCCGGATCCGCCGGGCCGGGTCGTAGGTGAGGCTGTCCGCGTTGGGGCAGTCGGCGGTGTGGATGGTGACCCCCCGGCCCCGCGTGATGAACCCCACGATCTCATCGCCGGGGAGCGGCGTGCAACACCTCCCGAACCGGACCAGGACGTCGTCCACACCCTCGATCCGGATGCCTTCCTCGGCAACCTTGGGGGCCGGCCGGCGGTCCCGCTCGCCCCGCTCCTTGGCCGCCTCGGCCTCGATGAGGGCCTGCTCCTCCTCCGGCAGCAACTTGCCGACCGCCTGCCGGGCGGAGATCATCCCGTAGCCGACCGACGCCAGGAATTCCTCGACCGTCCCGAGCCCGTACCGCTCCACGGCCTTTGCCAGCGCCTCCGTAGTCAGCAATTGCGCCGGGCTCCTCCCGAGCTTCCGGATCTCCCGTTCCAGAAACTCCCGCCCCATCGCCACGCCCCGGGTCCG
>CAZRDA010000309.1:0-2581 GCA_964598715.1 uncultured bacterium
TTCACGAGCACTATGCCAAGAACCTCCTGGTCGGTTTCGGGCGGGTGGAAGGCGGGACCGTCGGTGTGGTCGCCAACCAGCCGCTGGTTCTGGCGGGGACGCTCGATATCGACGCATCGCTCAAGGGGGCGCGATTCGTGCGCTTCTGCGACGCCTTCAACATCCCCCTCGTGATCTTCGAGGACGTCCCGGGCTTCCTGCCGGGAACGGACCAGGAATACCGCGGAATCATCAAGCACGGCGCCAAGCTCCTGTACGCCTTCGCCGAGGCGACCGTGCCGAAAGTCACGGTGATCACGCGCAAGTCCTACGGCGGGGCTTACTGCGTGATGGGAAGCAAGCACATCCGGACGGACTTCAACTTCGCCTACCCGACGGCGGAGATCGCGGTCATGGGGCCCGAGGGGGCGGTGAACATCCTGCACCGGCGCGAGATCCAGGAGGCGCCGGACCCGGAGGCGTACCGGGCGGCGCGCATCGCCGAGTTCCGGGACAAGTTCGCCAACCCCTATATTGCGGCCTCGCGTGGCTACGTGGACGACGTGATCGAGCCGCGGGAGACCCGGCCGCGCCTCATCCAGGCGCTCCGGGCCCTCGCCACCAAGCGGGATAGCAACCCCCCGAAGAAGCACGGGAACATCCCCCTGTAACCGGAGGTGCTCGCTCTGTCCCAGACGTCCGCGACGGTCCGCCGCTACCTGGATGCGGTCAACGCGGCCGCGGCCGCCCTCGCCTCCAGCCCCGACCCGGAGGCCGGCCTGGCCGGTGCCCTGGAGGCCCTCCTGGCGGGGACCGAGGCGGCCGCTGGCGCGCTCTTCTGTCTGGACGGCGGGACGCGGGACCTCACGCTCCGGGTCGCCCGGGGCTTCCGGGAGAGCGGTCTGCCTCCCCGGCTCACCTGGGAGGAAAGCCTGGCCGGCGCGGCAGCGGCGGACGGACAGGGCATCCTCCGGGTGCCGGACCTCTCGCGGCTCCCCCCTCCCCGGGGGGCGGTGGCCCGCCGGGCCGGCTACGGCTCGGCCGCCTCCGTTCTGCTCCGGCCTCGGGGGACTCTCCTGGGCTCCCTGGAGATGTACCATCCCGGCCTCGACCGATTCGGTGATGCCGACCTCCAGTGCCTCCTCGCCATCGGGCACCTGGTCGGGTTCGCCCTCGAGCGCGCCGAACACCCGGAAGCGCGCGCCGCCTGGGAAAACACGTTCAACTCCTTCGCTGATGGCATCGCCATTCAGGACCGGGATGGTCGGATCCTGCGGGTGAATCGGGCGCTCGCCCGGGCGGCCGGGATGCCGCCGGAGGCGCTGCCCGGGCAGCCCTGCGCGACCGTCGTGCACGGTCTCCCTGAGGGCGGGAAGGGCTGCCCCCACGCCTGGGCACTGGAGACCGGCGAGTCGTTCGTCGAGGAGATGGCCCACCCCGTCATGGGGGGGGAATATCGGATCACCACCTTCCCGCTCAGGGATGGGGCCGGGGTCCTCCTGGGGAGCGTCCACGTCTGCCGGGACGTCACGAAGGAACGGGACTTGCAGACCCACCTCTCCCAGGCAGCCAGACTCGCCACGGTGGGGGAATTGATGGCGGGCGTGGCGCACGAGGTGTTGAACCCGCTCAACATCATCTCGGGGCGGGTGCAGATTCTGCTCGACCGGCCGGACCTGGACCCGGCGGTCGCCCGGTCCCTCGAGGTGGTGACGGCACAGGTGACGCGGCTGTCCCGGATCACCGACCAGCTCCTGGCCCTGGCCCGCCAGCGCCCGCTGACCCAGGTCCAGACGGCCGTGAACGACTTTGTGGAGGGGGCGGTACAGGGCTACGAGCCCATCCTGACAGCGGCCGGCCTTCGGGTGGAGCGGCAATACGCCGCCGGCCTCCCGCCGCTGTCGCTCGATCGGGGCCAGATGGCTCGAGTCCTGACCAACCTGCTCAGCAACGCGAAGGACGCCACCGCGCCGGGGGGGACGGTGACGGTGGCGACCGGCCTGGCGGGTGATGCGGGGAGGCGGTGGGTCACCATCGCGGTGGCCGACACCGGGGCTGGCATTCCGGAGGCGCAGCGCGCCCGCCTCTTCACCCCCTTCTCCACCACCAAGGAAGAGGGGAAGGGGGCGGGGCTGGGCCTCTCGGTGAGCTACGGGTTGGTCCGAGGGCACGGGGGGACTATCCGGGTAGAGAGCGAGGTGGGCCGCGGCAGCACCTTCACGGTGATCCTGCCCGCCGAGCGGTGACCGGAGGGAGGAGGGGGCATGGCCAAGGTCCTGGTCGTGGACGACGAGCCGGCGGCGGTGGAGCTGCTGGTGGAGTTCCTCTCCACCAAGGGCTACGAGGTCCTCACCGCGACGAACGGCGAGGAGGCGGTGCGGCGGGTCAAGGAGGACCGGCCCCACCTGGTCCTGCTCGACGTCCGGATGCCCAAGATGGACGGCATGGAGGCGCTGCGGCGGATCCGGGAGATTGACCCCGAGATGGGGGTCATTATGGTGACGGCGGTCAACGAGGAAGAGGTGGGGCGCAAGGCGCTGGAGCAGGGCGCCTTTGACTACATCGTGAAGCCGCTGGATCTCAAGTACCTGGAGCGCAGCCT
>CAZRDA010000310.1:0-2569 GCA_964598715.1 uncultured bacterium
CCCGCTTGGCCGGCGTGAAGCGGTCCTCGCCGTACAGGATCATGCTGTGGCTGCAGTCCAGCATGAGGACCGTGGCGCAGGAGGAGGCATACTCGGCCTGGTGCACCAGCAAGTCCTCGGCCTGAAGCGTCAGGGGCAGGGTGAGGCCCTGGCGCTCGATGGCCCGGAGGAGCGTCCCCGGGACATCCAGGTTCAGGGTGTCGCCGAAGGCGTAGGGGCGGGAGCCCTCGCTCGCCTCCACCCCCGTGGCGAGGACGCGGGTCTCGTGCCGGCCCGCGCTTGACTTCCCCAGGGAGCCCATCAGGTCCTTCAGCGTCTTGAAGCCCAGGAAGTCCACCGTCTTGTTGGTGAGGGCGAAGCGGACCCGCTCGTCGCTCGGCCCCCAGTCCCCGGCGTATCCCCGCGCCTCCAGGTCATCTCCGACGGTCCCCGGCGGGCGCAGCGTCAGGTACCCCTCCTCCACCAGCCGCCGGAGGAGGCCCTCCAGCATCCGCTGGAGCCGCTGGCGCTCCGGACTCTCCTCGCCGGCCTCCCACGCCCGGAGATCCTCCGGGGTGATGTGCCCGCGGTTGGCCAGCGCGCGCAGGAGCGCCTCCTTCAGCCGCTCGAGGTCATCCGCCGGGTCTCCCCAGGGGTCGGCCTCCCCGAAGCCGCTCTGGAGCAGGAAATCGCTCAAGTCCGAGAGAAGGTCCTCCAGGCTCGCCTGCTCCCACCACTGGCCGGTAAACTGGGAATAGCGGACGGTCCCCATCCTGGGCCTCAGTTCACGTAGCGGCCGCGGCGGGGCGGCGGCGGGCGCGGCGGCGCCTCGGGCGCCGGCTTGCCGAGTCCCGTGAACCCCCGTTCCTCGGTCCGGTCAATCTTGTTGAGGGCGTGCAGCCCCTCCAGAATGAGTTCCGCCGCCGCCACCTGGAGCGGCGGGGCCGGGTTCCCCTCCCCGAGCAGCCGCGAGGCCCGGTCCAGGAGGCCCGGCACTCCCTTGAGGCGCTTGAGTTCCTCGGCAGCCGCGAGTCCCTCGGGGAGCTGCACCGCGTGACCCGCGTCGAACCAGGCGACGATCTCCTGACAGTCCGCGGGGCTCAGGTGGCGGCTGAAGGTCCGGCCGAAGGCCTCCCGGATGAGCGCGGTGGCCACGGCCTCTCCGCCCTTGATCTCCCCCTCGTACTCCAACTCGAGTTTCCCCGTGATGGCGGGAAGAGCCGCGTACAGGTCCCGCGGCCTGGCCACCGCCACGCCGTCCCCGCGCAGCAGCGCCCGCCGCTCCGCGTTGGACGCCACGATCTCGAGGGCCGTGATGGGGAGCCGCTGGCTCACCCCCGAGCGCTTGTCCACGTGCCGGTGCTCCCGCGCGATCATGGCCACCTGCTCCACCGCCTCCTTGAGGAAGGTCGGGATCTGGAGGGTGTCGCCCCGCGCGAGCCACGCCTCCTGCCCGGTGATGGCCATTCCCTCCCCCAGGCTCCGGGGGTAATGGGTCCGGATCTCCGCCCCGATCCGGTCCTTGAGCGGCGTGATGATCTTGCCCCGGGCGGTGTAGTCCTCCGGATTGGCCGAGAAGACCAACAGGATGTCCAGGGGGAGGCGGACCGGGTACCCTTTGATCTGGACGTCCCCCTCCTCCATGATGTTGAAGAGCCCCACCTGGATCTTGCCGGCCAGGTCCGGCAGTTCGTTGATGGCGAAGATCCCCCGGTTCGCCCGGGGGAGCAGCCCGTAGTAAATGGTCAGTTCGCTGGCCAGATCGTGCCCGCCCCGGGCCGCCCGGATGGGATCCACGTCCCCCAGAATGTCCGCGATGGTCACGTCCGGGGTGGCCAGTTTCTCCACGTAGCGCCGGTCGCGGGGGAGGAACGCGATGGCCGTGGCGTCCCCCTCGGCCGCGATCCGCTCCCGGCAGGCCCGGCAGATGGGGGCGTAGGGGTTGTCGTGAATCTCGCACCCCTCGATCACCGGGATCTCCTCGTCCAGGAGGGCCACCAGGTTCCGCAGGATCCGGCTCTTGGCCTGCCCGCGCAGTCCGAGCAAGATGAAGTGGTGGCGCCCGAGCAGGGCGTTTACCAGTTGGGGGATGACCGTGTCGTCGTAGCCGATGATCCCGGGGAAGAGGGGGTCCCGCCTCCTCAGGCGGGCGAGCAGGTTGCCGCGCAGTTCGTCCCGCACGGAGCGGGAGCGAAGAGCGGGGTCGTCGTAGGGGCTCCGGCGGAGGTCGCCGAAGGTGCGGGGGCGTTGGGACGCTTTTGGCATGTCACCATGGCCCGGCCGGCCCAGGGGGCAGTCGGTCTAAAAGAGTCTAGTCCTGGGACCGGTGATTGTCAAAGGGACCCTGGGGCGGGTAGTGTAGCGCTGTCGGTCTACCCGGCGCGGAAATGGAGAGGGTCTCTCAAGTTTTGTAACTCCCGGTAATAGTAGAGTGAGGTCGGATGCTTTCCCTCGAACCGTAGCTTCCTGAGGAACTCGATTTCTTCCTCGGTCGCATCGCCTCTGAGGGGAGGATCATGGAGGAATTCCTTGAGCCCGGGCTCTTCGTGGACAGGCTGTTCGGGTTCCCGTTCCACAAACTCAAATTTCT
>CAZRDA010000311.1:0-2561 GCA_964598715.1 uncultured bacterium
CAGATCACTTGTCAAACCCAAGCGGACATTTCACTTGTCAACAACACTCAAGAATCGCTGCCAATTCTCCAGCGCCGCCAGGGACCGCTCGGCCAGCGCCTCCACCCTCTTCCGGCGGTCCCGGATCGGCCGGGGGAGCGGCGGCAGGAGGCCGAAGTTCACGTTCATGGGGGCGAAACCGGGCGGCGCCACCTCCGTCACGTACCGGAGGACCGCCCCGAGGAGGGTCTCGGGGGGCGGGACAACGGGAGGCGCGCCCGCGAGGAGCCTGGCGGCGTTCAGGCCGGCGAGCAGCCCGGCCCCCACCGACTCGGTATATCCCTCGACGCCGATGAGTTGCCCGGCGAAGAGGAGACGCCCGTCCCCGCGGAACTGGAGGGTGGGGAGGAGGAGCAGGGGGCTCGCGATGTAGGTGTTCCGGTGGATGCTCCCGTAGCGCAGGAACTCGGCCTCCCGCAGTCCCGGGATCATCCGGAAGACCCGCTGCTGCTCCCCCCGCCGCATCCGGGTCTGAAACCCCACCAGGCCGTACATTGCACCTGCCGCGTCCTCGCGCCGCAACTGCACCACGGCGTAGGGCGCCCGGCCGGTTCGCGGGCCCGCGAGGCCGACCGGCTTCATGGGACCGTAGCAGAGGGCCTCCTTCCCCCGGCCGGCTAACTCCTCGACGGGGAGGCAGCCCTCGAAAAACCCGGTCTTCTCGAACGGATGGAGGGGGTACAGGTCGGCGGAACGGAGAGCCTCCCAGAAGGCGGTGTACTCGGCCTCGGTGAAAGGACAGTTCAGGTAGTCCTCGCCCCCCTTCCCGTACCGGGAGGCGGCAAAGGCGACCGTCCGGTCCACGGAGTCCGCCGCCACGATGGGGGAGATGGCATCGTAGAAGAAGAGGCGGGCCTGGGGCGTGGCGGCCGGGGTGAGGCCGGGGCGACGTTCGACCTCCCCCAGGTAGGAGGCGAAGAGTGCGCAGAGGTTTTCCGCGAGATTCTCCGAGGTGAGGGGCCCGGTGGCCACGATACAGGGCCGCTCGGGCGGGAGGGCCTTCACCTCCTCCCGGACGATGGTGATGCGGGGATGGGCGGTGAGCCGGGCCGTGACCTCGGCAGCGAAGGCCTCCCGGTCCACGGCCAGCGCGGTCCCGGCCGGGACGGCGTGCCGCTTCGCCACCTCCAGGATCACGGACCCCAGCCGGCTCAGTTCGGCGTTCAGCAGGCCACCGGCCGTCGCCACGTCCAGGGACTTGAGAGAGTTGCTGCAGACCAGCTCCGCGAGGGAGGAGGTCTGGTGGGCGGGGGTGCGGACGGACGGCCGCATCTCGTAGAGAAGGACCTCCGCGCCGGCCTCGGCGGCCTGCCACGCCGCCTCCGCCCCGCTGAGACCACCGCCGATGACCGTCACGGCGGGCATGCGGCTTCCTAATGACTCTCGGGTACTCGAGTGATGACCCATATCAAAGCCCCACCCCTACCTGGCGATGGACACCCCCCAATCGTCAGGTTTGGGTGTCCACTGTATTGGGGGAGGTACTTCGGCCGGCTTGAGCGAATTGTTAGGTGCTAACCGCCCTCCAAAACGACAAGATATTGTAACCCAAGACTTGACGCTGTATTTCCGCCAGGATGAATACCCCCAGATCCCGCTCCATCCAGGCTACGCTTGCTAGTTCCCGAACTGGGAAGCACCCTTCTTCACAGTGGGAGCCTGAATAATTGTCATGCCTTCCAACCGACCTTTATTTTTCTCTCTGTCATTGACGACATCACGGATCCTGATCTCCTGCACCCGGTTAGAGAATCTCTTCTTTATGTTGCGATAAACCTCAGGGTCGTTCTCGCCGGAGTCGCCTACCAAAACAAAACTCCTCTCAGGAAATCTTTGCATGATTTCGCTTATCTGCGACACTTTTTGCTCGAAGGTGATATTCTCATTGGTGACAAGTTCTCTAAGGTCTTTCCAGGTATTTGCGCTCAGGAGATTCTTCCTGACGCTCTTCATGTGAAAAGTACCTTCGGGGAACCCCCCTTTTTCACTGAAGAGAAATTTGGAGAGCGGTCCGTACATCTGCCAAGGAGCTCCCGAAACGTAATGAAATGAAGCCCCATTCCATCCCTGATACATCTTCGCCATCTCAGGCGCGGCCACAAAATCACGGAAGAATGTATTTCTGACAACAACTTCTGGGCCTGCGGGGATTTCGGTTATTTTAGTCGTATCGTCAATATCGGAAATCACTGAGAGTCCAGTGGATTCAACCAGCCGGACTCGGCCCATGCCAGAATGCTCCTTTGACGTCGCGCGACAGGTTAGCCAACCAGTCTGTGAAACTTGCCGACTCAACAGCTCTTTCGCTTTCGTTATCGGGATTTTAATCAGGCCCTCTACGAGGCCATTCTGATCGGTTCTCGGAAAGTGTCCATGGCCGTTCTGTACCCGATATTCTTGATTCTCTGGGTCATCGTCAAACTCAAAGGTCACTACCTCGCGGGATTCACTATCCGCTACAAAATCTTGGATGCGTGACCGGAAATTGGCGATTTCCTTGGAGTCAAGGTTGCCCATGCTTG
>CAZRDA010000312.1:0-2557 GCA_964598715.1 uncultured bacterium
CTGCAGGCGCTGCTCGGCAACCTCGGGCGACCCGGGGGAGGGGTGCTCGCCCTTCGCGGCCACGCTACGCTCCAGGGCTCCACCGACATCGCCACGCTGTACCACTCCCTTCCCGGGTACCTGAACATGCCCGATGCGCGCAAGGCGCACGAATCCCTGAAGGACTTCATCCTCACCGAGGCGGCGCCGCTTTCCACCAGCTTCTGGGGGAACTATCCCAAGTACGCCGTCTCCTACTTCAAGGCCCAGTTCGGGGACGCGGCGACCCGGGAGAACGACTACGGGTACGACTATCATCCCAAGATCACCGGCGACCATTCCCACATGCCGATGTTCATCGACATGGCGGCGGGAAAGATCAAGGGGTTCCTGTTGATGGGGCAGAACCCCGCCGTTGGCGGGCAGAATGCCCGCTTCCAGCGCAAGGCCCTTGCGAAGCTCGACTGGATGGTGGTCCGCGATTTCTTCGAGACGGAGACGGCCGCCTTCTGGCGCAACTCCCCCGAGATCCGGTCGGGGGAGCTCAAGGCCTCCGGGATCAAGACCGAGGTGTTCTTCCTCCCCGCCGCCGTCGTCGCGGAGATGGAAGGGACCTTCACCAACACGCAGCGGCTGATCCAGGCGCACGACAAGGCGGTCGATCCGCCCGACGACGCGCGCAGCGACTCCTGGTTCAGCTTCCTCCTGGGCAAGCGGCTCAAGGAGCTGTACAAGGATTCGACAACCGGCCGCGACTGGGCGATCCGGAACCTCTTGTGGAACTACGAGCCGGAGGCGGCCGAAGCGGCGGAGTGGCGGATCAAGGACGAGCCCTCGGCCTACAAGCTGCTGAAGGAGATCAACGGCTACACCTGGGAGGACAGGAAGCCGCTTTCCACGTTCGCCAACCTGAAAGAGGACGGCTCCACGGCCTGCGGCGCCTGGATCTATACCGGGGTGATCCCCGAGGAAGGAAAGAACCGGGGGAAGTCCCGCAAGGGGGACGATTGGATCTCCCCGAACTGGGGGTTCGCCTGGCCGGCGAACCGCCACATCATGTACAACCGCGCCTCTGCCGATTCCTCGGGCAAGCCGTGGTCCGAGAAGAAGAAGCTGGTGTACTGGGACGCCGCGGCCGACAGCGGGACGAAGGACCCCGCGGGGAAGCCGGTCCTTGGCAAGTGGGTGGCGCCCTCCGGCGAGGGGATCGACTTCCAGCCCACGAAGGCCCCGGGGTTCCGGGGGAAAGACAACGGGCTGGGCTTCGACTGGCTTTCCGGCAACGACGCCTTCATCATGCGGCCGGACGGCAAGGCGTGGCTGTTCGCGCCGGCGGGACTGGTGGACGGCCCGCTGCCGGCCCATTACGAGCCGTACGAATCCCCGGTGAAAAACCTTCTCTACCGGCAGCAGTCCAACCCCGTGGCGAAGGTGTGGAAGATGGAGGGGAACCCGTATCACAAGGTCGCCGATCCTTCCTACCCGATCGTCATCTCCACCTACCGGCTCACCGAGCATCACCTGACCGGGGTGATGACCCGCTGGCTCCCCTGGCTGGCGGAGCTGATGCCCGAGCTCTTCTGCGAGATCTCTCCGGAACTGGCGGCCGACCGGAAGATCGGGAACGGCGAGTACGTCACGATCAAGACGGCCCGGGGCGAGGTCGAGGCCAGGGCGCTCGTCACGCGGCGGATGCGGCCATTCGTCATCGACGGGAATACCGTCCACGAAATCGGACTGCCGTGGCACTGGGGCTGGCAGGGCACCGCCCAGGGAGACGTGGTGAACAACCTGACCCCCCTGGTGGGGGACCCCAACGTCTCGATCCACGAGGGGAAGGTGTTCACCTGCGACGTCCGCGCGGGGAAGAAAGGAGGTCGGGCCTAAATGCCGAAAGGGATGTTCGTCGACACCTCCATCTGCACCGGCTGCAAGGCATGCCAGGTGGCGTGCAAGGAATGGAACGCCCTTCCCCACGAACCCGGTCATTTCCGGTTCGATCCCGTGGAGAAGCGCCCGGTCGCCGTCAACTTCACCGGCGACTCCTACGACAACACCGGCGCGTTGGGCGCCACCGATTGGCGGCGCGTCCGCTTCATCGAGCAGTTCAGCGAGGACCGCTCCCGCGGACGGTGGCTCTTCTCGAGCGATTCGTGCAAGCATTGCAACGACGCCGGCTGCCTGAACGCCTGCCCCACCGGCGCCATCGTCCGCACCGGCCTGGGAAACGTCTTCATCCAGCAGGACGTCTGCATCGGCTGCAAGTACTGCATCCCTTCCTGCCCCTACGGGGTGATCTCCCTGAGCGAGGCCACGGGCACCGTACACAAGTGCACGCTGTGCAACGACCGCATCCACAACGGGCTGGGGACCGCCTGCGCGAAGGTGTGTCCGACGGGGTCGATCTCCTTCGGTGAGATCGCCGAGCTCAGGAAAGCCGCCGACAAGCGGCTGGCGCAACTGAAGAGCCTGGGCCATGCCGAGGCGAACATCTACGGGTACAAGGAGGCGGGCGGCCTCAACGTGTTCTACCTTTTCCTGGATCGCCCGCAGGTGTACGGCCAGGCGGAATCGGTGG
>CAZRDA010000313.1:0-2542 GCA_964598715.1 uncultured bacterium
GTGAGCAGGGGGTCCACCCGCTCTACCGCCTCCGAGTCGGCCAAAATCAAATGCGCGAGCCCCCCCGTCCCGACCACCACTCTCGTCCCGCCCATCTCCTGCTGCATCCGCCGCACGACCCCGTCCACCAGCGCCAGGGAGCCGTAGAAGAGCCCCGACTGCATACTTCCGACCGTGGTCTTTCCGATCACACTCCGGGGCCGGGCGATCTCGATCCGGGGGAGTTTGGCGGCCCGCTCGAAGAGGGCCTCGGCCGAGATCCCGATGCCGGGGGCGATGACCCCGCCCAGGTACTCCCCCCGGGCGGAGATGGCGTCGAAGGTCGTGGCGGTGCCGAAGTCCACCACGATGGCCGGCCCGCCGTACTGGGCAAAGGTGGCGACCGCGTTCACGATGCGGTCCGCCCCCACTTCCCGGGGGTTATCGTACAGGATCGGCATCCCGGTCTTGGTGCCGGGACCGACCGTCAGGGGCGTGACCTTCAGGAGGCTCCCCACCATCTCCGCCAGCGTCCCGTCCAGCGGGGGGACCACGGAGGCCATCATGACCCCGTCAATGGCGTCCAGGGGGGCCTTGACCCCCTCCAGGAGGTTGCGGAGGAGGATCGCGTACTCGTCCGAGGTTCCCTCCCGGCGAGTCGCGACCCGCCAGTGGTGGAGGAGCCCCTCCCCCTGGAAGAGTCCGAGACCGATGTTGGTGTTCCCCACGTCCAGGACCAGAAGCATCAGCCCTCCGTCAGAAGGGTCACCTCCCCTGCCACCAGCCGCCGGACCTGACCGTCTGCCAAGCGCACGGCAAGCGCCCCGTCCGCCTCCAGGCGAAGCGCCAAGCCGGTCAGTTCTCCCTCCCCCTCCCGCACCCGGACGAGCTGCCCGAGCGTGAGGGAGCGCCTCTGCGCCTCCGCGAGGGCCGGGCTCGGCCCTCCCGCCAAGAACTCCCGGTACCGGCCGTCCAGGCGCCGGAGGAGGGCCCGGAAGAGCTCCGCCCGGGGTACCGCCTTCCCCGCCGCCATCGCCACCGAGCCGGGTTTGCCTCCGAGAGCGGCCGGGAAGTCCGCCGGTCCCTGGTTCACGTTGACGCCGACGCCCAGGATCACGACTCCCGCATCCCCGCGGTCCACCAGCTCCGTCAGGATCCCGGCGACCTTCCGCCCGGCCAGGAAAACATCGTTGGGCCACTTGATGCCCCCCGGCAACGGCCCGGCGACCTCCTCGATCCCCTCCGCGACCGCCACGGCCGCCACCTGGGTGAGGACCGACGCGCCCGCCACCGGAATCGGCGGCCGAAGGATGGTGGAGAACCAGAGCCCGAGGCCCGGGGGGGACGCCCAGGCCCGCCCGAACCGCCCCCGCCCGGCGGTCTGCCGCTCCGCCAGGACCACCGTCCCCTCACGCTCCCCGGAGGCGGCCAGGGCCGCGGCCACGGCGCTGGTCGAAGCCACCTCCCGGTGGCAGAGGACGCGCCGCCCGACCCGGGCCTCGGATCCCCGGAGGCGCAGCGCCTCGCCGTCCAGCAGGAGCCCGTCAGCCATCACGGTCATGCTTCTACCCCTGGGAAGGCTCCAGGAGGGTCAGGTGCTCCAGGAGCCGCGCCCGGACCCCGGCAAGGTCCCGGGCCACCCCCTCCTCCTTCTCCACCACCTCCGGTGGCGCCTTGGCCCGAAAGGCGGGGTTCTCCAGCCGCCCCCGCACTCGGCTGAGGTCCCGCTCCACCTTTTCGACCTCCTTGCGGAGGCGCACGATCTCGGCGGCAAAGTCAATGAGACCGGCGAGCGGGACATACACGTCCATCCCCCGGACGACCGTGGCCGCCGCCGCAGGCGGCTTGACCTCCGCGGGCCCGACGCGCAGCCCCCCGATCCGCCCCAGGGCCCGCACGGAGCCCTCCGTCGCCCGCAGGACGGCCTGCTGCTGCGGATCCTGCGAACGGCAGATGACCGTCAGCCACGCGCCCGCCGGGATGCCCACCTCTGACCGGATATTGCGAACCGCGCGAACCAGCTCCATGACCAGTTCGAGGGCGACCGTGGCCTCGGGGTCCCGCAGCGCAGGATCGGGCACCGGCCAGGGGGCCAGCATCAGCGTTTCCCCCTCGTGCGGGAGCCGCTGCCAGATCTCCTCCGTGATGAAGGGCATCAGCGGGTGGAGCAGCCGGAGGACCGCCTCCAGGACGTGGGCCAGGACGGCGCGGGCGGCCGCGGCCCCCGGGCCATCCCCCTCCATCAGGCGGCGCTTGGCCATCTCCAGGTACCAGTCGCAGTACTCGTGCCAGACGAACTGGTACAGGACCGAGGCCGCCTCGTTGAAGTGGAATCCCTCCAGGGCCTCCGTGACCGTCCCGGTGACCTCCTGAAGGCGGCTGAGGATCCAGCGGTCAGTGACATCCGCTGGAGTGGGCCGCTGCCCGGGCGGGAGCGGTGCCCCCCGGAGAAGGTGCGGTGCCAGGAACCGGTAGGCGTTCCAGAGTTTGTTGCAAAAGTAGCGGTACCCCTCGATCCGCTCCTCCGAGAGGCGGATGTCCCGCCCCTGCGCCGCCAGCGCGG
>CAZRDA010000314.1:0-2540 GCA_964598715.1 uncultured bacterium
CCTCGTACCGGCGGACATCGTCCGGGTCCGCGGGCCGCACCGTGAGGATCCGGGCTACCTCGGCCCCCATCCGGGCGTCGAGGTAGATTGGCACCGCCGCCCGGTACCGGATCCCTCGCTCCCAGATCTCGCGGCGGGCAGCCATCGTGTCCACCGCCGTCACGACCACCCCCTGGAGCCGCTGGCTCCGGACGCGTTCCACCCGGCTCCGGAGCGGCGCGCCGGCCAGCTCCCGCACAACGTCCGCCAGTGCCTCTACCTTGAGCCGCCCCACGTCGCCCATCCGGTAGGCCTGGTTCGGGATGTTGTGGGGCTCCACCCGGTCGTCGTCGTAGGCGGCGAGCGCCCGGCAGCCCATCTTCGCCAGCGCCAGGATGACGAACGATCCGATGCCGCCGCACCCGATGACGCTGATCGGGAGGTCCAGCGCATCCGGCTCGATCAGATCCTGTTGGCGGTACAGGTCCATGGGCGCCTCAGACCTCGTCCAGGCGGGTCAGGAACTCCAGCTCGCGGATCTG
Organism: uncultured bacterium; assembly: GCA_964598715.1. Classification (GTDB taxonomy): domain Bacteria; phylum Methylomirabilota; class Methylomirabilia; order Methylomirabilales; family JACPAU01; genus JACPAU01. Next base: position 522 of record CAZRDA010000314.1, read on the forward strand.
CCCCTCGACGGCCTCCACGCATTCGACGCGGGACAGGACCGACACCTTCTGGCGCATCTCGGTCCACGTGGCCTCCCGCAGGGCCGCTGCCTGGGGTGGCGCGAGGAGTTCCGCCGGCTGCTCCACGGGGATCCTGTCCACCGTCCTCCGCTCCGGGACCCAGGTGTCGCAGCGGCAGAGCAACTCCCCCGCCTTGTTGGTCACCAGGGCGATGAGGGACTCGGCGCCGAAGCCCCGGATGGTCGCCTCGTCCGTTTCGCTCCACTCCACCTCGTGCTCCGCGTGGCTGTGCCACCAGAGGCGGAGCGCCGCGGGGTCCCGTCCCTCCTCCAGGCACCGGTGCAGGAGACGGAGGACCGCCTCGGGGTCCAGCTCGGTCTCGGAGGGGGAGACCCACTGGTCCAGCAGGAAGAGTTCCGTCACGAGCAGCGCGTCCCCCTCCGGCCGGACCTCCCCCAGGCCGCCGATCTCCGAGGGGCAGAGCTCGACGTAGAGGCGAAGCCGGGCGTAGGCCTCCGGGGTGAACCGGAGCGCCGCGGGGGCCGGTGAGGGGGTCACGCGGGCACCACCTTCCAGTGGGTGACCGGGACGTACCAGTCCCGCGGGGTCACGGTGCGCAGGAAGTCGAGAAGCACCTCGGCGGTCGCGACCCACTGGTATTCGGCCAGGAGCTTCGCCACCCCCTCCCGCACGTTTCCCAGGCAGGGCCGCCCGTCCGACACGTGCGGGTGGTCGTAGAGGCCGTAGGGGTTCGTGAGATTCCGGATCGCGATCGTTCCCGTCTCCGCCAGGTCAATCTGGAAGCACCCGAGACGGTACCAGGCGCCCGCGTGCTCCACCTCGATCGGGACCGTGAGGAGGCGAACGCCGCCGGCGTACGATTCCACCTCCCGGATCCCCTCCAGACTCTGGAGCCGCGCCAGGTCCTCGGCGGCCCGATCCGGCCGGGCGGCCTCCCCCTGGAGGACCCGGAGCCGCTGCCGATAGGCGGCCAGGTGCCGTGTCTCCAGCGTCAGCCGGGAGGACAATTCCTCCAGCGCCCGCTCCGTGGCCCGGACCTCCTCCTCGAGGAACCCGGCCTCCTCCCGGAGCCGCCTCTGCTGGTAGTCGGCGTACGCCACACGCGCCCGGGCGCGGACCCGTTCCCGGAGGGACGCTTCCTCCCGGGCCGTGTCCCGGAGGAGGCGGTTCAGGAGGACCGGGAAACGCGGCGCGGGAAGGGGGACCGCTTCGCAGATCCAGGCTTCCAGGCGGGGGAGGGCCAGGTCCAGGCTCTTGCGGAGGAGCAGCCGCGCGAGCGGCTCGGGCTGCCCGGCCAGGTCGAAGAGGACGTACAGGTTGTTGTGGAGCAGGTGCAGGACGGCTCGCCCGTCCTCGTCGGTGAGGCTCATCCCCTGGGCGAGGCGCCCCGGGGGGGCGTAGCCGGCCGTGCCCCCCGGGATGAGCCGGTGGCTGAGCACGACCGGGAGGCGGGCTTTGGAGGTTTTCGACCAGATGTCGAGCCAGAGAGGCCGGAGGGGCAAGGCGTGGAGGTGGATGTGGAGGTGCCGGTCGTAGCGGGGGCGGCTGTACCCCCGCGGCGGGACGTGAAGGACGATGGGTAGACCCAGGGCCTTCGTGTAATCGCGGGTGACGGCTTCGAGCGTCCCCGGGAGCGTTGTGCGCGGGTACACCATAGCCTCACAGGCACCACCCCGACGGGGATCCAGGGGGGATCCGTCGGGGCTGTCAGTGGAGAATGCGGGAATCGAATCCGGGCGCGATTAAGGACATCACCATAGCATAGCCACGCTCGCGTGGCAAGCCGAAAAACACAGGCCCCGCCGCATGCCGGCGGGGCCTCCCGGGCGATCGGATCTCTGGTGCCGAAGGGGGGACTCGAACCCCCACGGGTTGCCCCACCACCCCCTCAAGATGGCGTGTCTACCAGTTCCACCACTTCGGCCCGCAGGCATCCTAGATAGCGCCTCCGGCACAGCGTGTCAACGGGAAACGTCCTCCGCTGCCTGGGCCCGCTTG
>CAZRDA010000315.1:0-2539 GCA_964598715.1 uncultured bacterium
ACTTGCCTTCCTCGTTCGTCGTCACGGCACGGGACGCCTGTTCCAGGGTCGCGGTGGTGTTAATCATGTTGACCACGGTGCCCTGCCGGCTCTCCTTCGCCATCGGCTGCAGGTTCGAATCAACAAGCTGGACCGTGCCGTATATCCTGGCGGAACACGCCGGAAGCAACGCCGCCAGCACCATCGCCCCAATGATGGAATGGCTCTTTCTGCTCATATGGCCCTCTCTTCTCCGCCGGCGCTTACGCGCGTCCTGATCGCCCGAGATCTCTTTGCCCGCCAATGGTGGCAAGCAGAATTCATGCCAATTTTTTGTCCTCGCGTCTGTCCTCGGGGTTGAGGTCCAGCCCGGTGGGAATGGAGGAAAGTCAAAAAGTTATTTGCTGGTGGGGTCGAGGGGGGGAGGGGGGAACCCGTAAAGTGACAAGACGTTGAGGGGGGCGCGGTAAAACGCCACAGGCCAAGAGCTCCCTGACCCTCTTCCCGCGGTCCGCCTGTGGCGCCGGCGGGCCCCCGCCGCGGCCATCGCCCGGCGGCCGCCCCCCCCGCGGGGGGGTCCCCCCGGTGGCATGCACCCGCCAGGATCGGGTCCCGGGCGCAGGGCCAGTGCGTGCGGGCCGCTGGAGGGCCTAGAGACCCGGCAGGCCCCCGCTCCGGTCCCAGGGGCGGTCCAGGAGGAAAGCCGTGAGGGGAAGCGAGATCGGTAGGGGCGTCGGCGGACCGGGGGCCGGACTGGGGGGGTCCGGCGCTAGGACGCCGGGCGCGGGGTGAGGTCCACTTCCAGGCGGATGGGGTCCTCGATGCTCAGGACCCGCATGACGCGGGGCTGGGGCAGCGCGAAGGCCGCGAACGGGAAGGCGGTCCGGGCCTGGAGCCGGACGGTGCTGTCGCGGAACTCCACCGGCTGCCGCTGGTAGTTATGCGACCGGCCCACTGCGGGCTTGACAGGATATACGAATACTTGCATATTAGGGCGTGTCCGACAAGCCGGTCCAGTGGCTCGGCTCGTCGCGGAGTGACGCGCGAGCATTTCCGCGGGACGCCCGGCGACTGGCAGGGTTCCAGCTCAGGCGTGTCCAGCAAGGACTGGACCCGCTTGATTGGAAGCCCATGCCGAGTGTCGGGCCGGGCGTCCGGGAGATCCGGATTCATACCGCGCTGGAGCACCGCGTCCTGTACGTCGCCAGGTTCGTGGAGGCCATCTACGTGCTCCACGCGTTCGAGAAGCGAACGAGGAGGACTCCCAAACGAGACCTGGAGCTCGGCCGGCAACGATTCCGGGCCCTGGTGAGTCAGCGGCGTACGGGCGAGCTGACGGAAGGATAGGTGGACCATGAAAGTCAAGGTAACGCCATCCACCGGTAACGTGTTCCGGGATCTGGGGTTCCGCCGCGAGGAAGCCGAGCATCTCCTGGTCCGTGCCGACCTGATGATCCAGGTTCAGAAGCTCATTGCGTCCCGCCGCCTGAAACAGAGGGAGGCGGCCAAAATCTTGCGCGTGTCCCAGCCCCGCGTCAGCGACCTCCTCCGCGGCCGGATTGACCTCTTCAGTACCGACGCGCTGATCGACATGCTGGCCCGCCTCGGAGCCCGTGTTCGTCTCAGCGTCAAGCTTGGCCGTCGCAGCCTGAAAGTCGCATAACGGATCGCGCTGGAGCTGCGGGGTGGGGCGGCCGCAATCAGGAGAGGCTCTTCCGCCCGAAGCGGCCGCCGCGCCCCGTCACCTTCGAGAGCGCTTGCTAGGCAGCGCTCGCTGCCTCAGTCCAGCAGCTCGCCCAACCGTCGCTCGAGAAACCGCCGCTCCGGCTCCTGTCGTGTGAGGCCGAGGGCCCGTTCGTAGGAGGCGCGGGCTTCCGCTGTTCTCCCCAGCCGCCGGCACAGGTCGGCCCGCGCTGCGTGCGCCAGGTGGTAGTCCCCCAGATCGCCGCGCGCCAGGATGGCGTCGATGAGGGCAAGACCCGCCGAAGGGCCGTCGCGCATCGCCACCGCCACGGCGCGGTTCAGCTCGACCACGGGCGACCGATCCGCCCGCGCCAGCACATCGTACAGTCCGACAATCTGGGCCCAGTCCGTCGCGGCGGCGCTGGGCGCCTCCGCGTGCACCGCCGCGATCGCCGCCTGGAGCGCGTACGGGCCGAACCGGCGCGACGACAGCGCCTGTTCCAACAGCGCCGACCCCTCCGCGATCTGCTCCCGGTTCCAGCGCGAGCGGTCCTGGTCGGCCAGCAGGACCAGCTCGCCCGCTGGCGAGGTGCGCGCGGCGCGCCGCGATTCGTGCAGCAGCATCAACGCCAGGAGTCCCACCACCTCGGGCTCGGGCAGCAATTCGATCAGCAACCGGCCCAGGCGGATCGCCTCGCCCGAGAGATCGTGCCGCGTCAGCGACACACCCGATGACGCGGAGTACCCCTCGTTGAACACCAGGTAGATTACGCGGAGCACGGTGTCCAGCCGGTCTGGCAGATCGGCCCGCGACGGCACCTGTAGGGAATGCGCGCGTCGCGGATCTTCGCCTTGGCGCGCACGATCCGCTGCGCCA
>CAZRDA010000316.1:0-2530 GCA_964598715.1 uncultured bacterium
CTTCACGGCCAGGCTCATGGCGGCAAGGCGCATCGCGATCTGCTGCTCCGCCGCGTATGCCCAGACCCGCCGGAACGCCGCCACCATCAAGTCCTTGAGGCGCTGGTTGATCTCCTCCTCCCGCCAGAAGTAAAACTGCAGGTCCTGGACCCACTCGAAGTAGGAAACGGTCACCCCCCCCGCGTTGGCCAGGATGTCCGGGACGACCCGGATGCCTCTCCCTTCCAGGATCCGGTCCGCGGCAGCAGTCGTCGGGCCGTTGGCCCCCTCCACCACGAGGCGGGCGCGGACGGCGTCGGCGTTCTTCTCGTGGATTGCTCCCTCCAGGGCGGCCGGGATCAGGATGTCCACCGGCAACGCCAGGAGTTCGGCATTGCTAATCCGGTCCCCGTCCGCCAGGTCCGCGAGTCGCGCGCCCTCCTGCAGGTGCCTGAGCACGCGGGGGATGTCGAGCCCCTTGGCGTTGTGGATGCCGCCCTTGGAGTCGGAGAGACCCACCACCCGGCAGCCGGCCTCAAGCAGAAGTCGCGCGGCCACGCCCCCCACGTTCCCTTTCCCCTGAACGGCCACGGTTGCCCCCTGAAGGGTGATCCGGAGTTCCCGGGCCGCCTCGGCGGCCATGAAGGCCACCCCCCGCCCGGTGGCCTCCCGCCGCCCGAGCGATCCCCCCAGGAGGACCGGCTTCCCCGTGACCACGCCCGGGACCGTGATCCCCCGCTGCATGCTGTAGGTGTCCATCATCCAGGCCATCGTCTGCTCGTTGGTGTACACGTCGGGGGCGGGGATGTCGAGATCCGGGCCGATGACGAGGACGATCTCCGAGGTGTAGCGGCGGGTCATCCGCTCCAGCTCCCCCTGGGACATGGCGGGCGGGTTGCAGCGGACCCCTCCCTTGGCGCCGCCGTAGGGCAGGCCCATGAGGGAGCACTTCCAGGTCATGAGCATGGCCAGGGCGGTGACCTCGTCGAGGTTCACGTCCGGGTGGTAGCGGATGCCCCCCTTGGTGGGTCCGAAGGAGTTGTCGTGCTGGACCCGGTAGCCCTCGAAGACCTCGATGCAGCCGTCGTCCATCCGGGTCGGGACCGACACGACGAGCGCCCGCTGCGCCCGGCGCAATCGCTTGTGGATCCCCTCGTCCAGCTTGATGAGGGTGGCCACCTGGTCGAGCTGGGAGACCGCCTCTTCCAACATGGTCGGCATGCGCTTATCCTCCGCCCTCCACGGCGCGCCGGGCGGCCGCCCGGGCCGCCTCCAGGACCTCCCGGATGGGGACACCCGCGCTCGCCGCGACCCGCCGGCAGTCCTCGAACTCCGGGCTGACCTGGACCGTCCGCTCCCCGAGCCGTCCCGTCTTCACGGCGACCGGCCCGTACGGGGTCTCGACGGTCCGGATCTCGCGCGTCAATTTCAGCCGCCCTCGCCGGCTCAGGCGCAGGCCGAAGGTGGTGCTCCCCCGCAGGATGAGGGGGGCGATGCGTCCCTCTGCCCCCGCCTCGGCCAGGACCGTCAGGACCGTTGCCGGCCGGGACTTCTTCATGATGACCGGGGTGAGATATACGTCCAGCGCCCCCGCGGCGAACAGGTCCTCCATCAGGGGCTCGAAGAGTTGGGGGCTCATGTCGTCAATGTTGGCCTCCAGGACGGCCACCTCGTCGGTGGCGCCGGCCTCCGGGCTGTCCCCCACGATGAGCCGGAGGCAGTTGGGCTGCCCGGAGAGTTCCCGGGTGCCGGCCCCGTAGCCGACCGCCCGGACCGTCAGAAGCGGTGGTGGACCGAAGGCCGACGCAACGGTGGCCAGGATGGCTGCCCCGGTGGGGGTCGTGAGTTCGGCCTCCACCTCACTCGCGTAGCAGGGGATGCCCTTCAGGAGTTCCAGGGTGCCGGGCGCGGGCACGGGGAGAGTCCCGTGCGCCGTGGCGATTCGCCCCCCGCCGAGGTTGAGGGGGGAGGCCTCGACCCGGTCCGCGCCGAGGGCGGCAAGGCCGGCGACCGCCCCGACCACATCGGCGATGGCATCCCGCGCCCCCACCTCGTGGAAGCGGACAGCCTCCGGGGACGTCCCGTGCACCGCCGCTTCCGCCGCGGCGAGGCGGGTGAATATTGCCGTGGCCTGCTGGCGCGTTGCATCGGGGAGGCGGCTCTGGCGCAGGATTTCCAGGATGTCCCGCAGGCTCCGGTGGTCGTGGTGGCGCCCGTGGCCCGCGTCCACGAGCCCGGGGTCAGCCCCGCGGAACGGCTCACCCGTGAGAACGTTCACCTTCGTCGCGGCAAAGCCGCCGCGCATCACCTTCTTCGCCTCAACCTCGAGGCCGGGCAGACCGAGAGCGGCCACCGCCTCCTTCAGGACGGTGAGCGGAACGCCGGCGTCCACGAGGGCGCCCAGGATCATGTCGCCGGCGACCCCCGAGAAGCAGTCGAAGTAGGCGATGCGCATCGGCCCCTCTACGCGCCGGGAGCGTTGATCCGGTGGGCGAGCACGCCGGCGCCGAAGCCGTTGTCAATGTTCACCACGGCGACTCCGGGGGCGCAG
>CAZRDA010000317.1:0-2529 GCA_964598715.1 uncultured bacterium
GCGATGGCGGGGATCGAGGAATCGGAGGGCATCCGGAGGGCGAGGGACCTGGGGATACCCACCACGCTCGGCGACCTTGCGCCCATCCTGGAGGACAGGAGCATCCGGATCGTTTTCGACGCGACCGGAGCGAAAAACCACCTGCGGCACGCCCCCCTGCTGCGGGCCGCCGGGAAGATCGCCATCGACCTCACCCCGGCCGCCGTGGGTCCGTATGTCGTTCCGTCCGTAAACCTCGAAGAGCTCTGCGCGGCGCCCAACCTGAACATGGTGACCTGCGGCGGGCAGGCGACGGTCCCCATCGTGTATGCCATCCACCGGGTTTCGGGCGCCCGCTACGCGGAGATGGTCTCCGCGATTTCCAGCAGAAGCGCCGGCCCCGGCACGCGCCAGAACATCGACGAGTTCACCCAGACCACGGCCAGGGCCATCTGCGCGGTAGGGGGCGCCGGGAAGGGAAAGGCGATCATCATCCTCAACCCGGCGGATCCTCCCCTTATCATGACCAACACCGTCTATGTGGATGTCGAGGTCCCCGATGAGACCGCGATCCGGGAGTCCGTGGAAAGGATGGTCCGCGAAGTCCAGGCGTACGTGCCCGGCTACCGCCTGCGCGTTCCCCCGATGGTCGACGGAACGAGGGTCACGACCATCATCGAGGTCGAGGGGGCCGGGGATTTCCTGCCCAGGTATTCCGGGAACCTGGACATCATCACGGCGGCTTCCGTTGCGGTCGCCGAGAAGCTGGCCGACAAGATCCTGGCGATGGAAGTGACGCAATGAGCGGGGAGAAATTCATACATATCGTGGATTCCACCCTCAGGGACGGCAGCCACGCGGTAAGCCACCAGTACGACTCGGAGCAGATCGCCGCGGTCGCCGGAGGATTGGACGCGGCGGGGGTGGAGTACATCGAGGTCGCCCACGGCGACGGGCTCGGAGGCGCCTCCTGCAACTTCGGCTGGGCGAGGCTTTCCGACGACGAAATGCTTCGGGCGGCGGCGCCGGTGATCAAGAGAGGGAAGCTCACGGTCCTCCTCATTCCCGGGATCGGCACGCAGAAGGACCTCGAGATGGCCGCGGGATCGGGTGTGAAAGCGGTGCGCGTGGCCACCCACGTCACGGAGGCGGATATCGGCGAGCAGCACATCGGCCTGGCGAAGAAGATGGGCATGCAGGCGTTCGGGTTCCTGATGATGAGCCATATGGTCCCCCCCGAAAAGGTGGTGGAGCAGGCGAGACTGTTCGAATCGTACGGCGCCGATGCGGTCTACGTGGCCGATTCCGCGGGGGCGATGCTGCCGGATGACGTGAAAGCCCGCGTCGGGGCGGTTGCGGAGGCGCTGAACGTTCCGGTGGGCTTCCACGCCCATAACAACATGACACTGGCGGTGGCCAATTCCCTGGCGGCGGCCCAGGTCGGTGCCGTTTTCCTGGACGGAACGTGCCGCGGGTTGGGGGCCGGCGCCGGAAACGCACAGACGGAAGTCCTGGCGGGGGTCCTCGACAAGCTGGGGTGCCGTACCGGCATCGACTTCTACGGGATCATGGACGTCGCCGAGCGGATCGTCGAGCCCATGATGCATCGGCCGCAGGTCATCAATAACGCTGCGCTCATGCTCGGGTATGCCGGCGTGTACTCGAGTTTCCTGCTTCACACCTATCGCTCTGCGGAAAAGTTCGGCCTGGACCCCCGGGACATCCTCGTGGAGCTGGGAAAGAGGCGGATGGTCGGAGGGCAGGAGGACATGATCATCGACATGGCCTACCGGATAGCCCAACGGAAAGGATGAGGAGATCTTGAAAGTCATCAACATGCTGGCGGTGGTGGATGGCGCGAAGTGCACGGGCTGCAAGACGTGCGAGCGGGTCTGCCCGGTGTTGGCCATCAAGGTGGTGAACAAGGTGGCGGTCGTCGACGAGAAGGATTGCCGCAGCTGCTACGCCTGCGAGCAGCGGTGTCCCGAATACGCCATCGCCATGGTGAAGCGGGCGCACCCCTTCGTCGTCGGGGCCGACATCGACGCCGTGGAGTACGAACGGGTGGTCCACCTGTGCGCCAAGGCGAGATTCCACCCGGAGCAGCTGGTCTGCTACTGCTCGGCCACGCGGGCGGAAGAGGTCGCCGCCGCCATCCTACAGGGCGCCCACACGCCGGAGCGGGTGTCCCTGGTCACCGGAGTGCGCACGGGGTGCAAGGTGGAGTGCATCGAACCGATCCTCCGCCTCCTGGAGGCGGCCGGGATCCGGCCCGTCCCGCCGAGGGGCGGGTGGCAATGGTACGGCCGCACCGTGACGGCGTGGGAGATCCCCGAGGCGACGAAGAAAAAGTACGCCAGCCGGGGCTTCTATTTCGACGAGGACATAGCGCTCCTCGACAGGGTGGCGAATGCGCCGCTGCAGGGAAGGAGGAAATCCTGATGCGCCCCGCGATCCCCCCGATCCCCCCCCGGATATCCCAGTACGGCGTGGATCCCGCGCTCATAGGAAAGCGGGTCTGCGAGCTTCCCGGGATGACGTCCGTCGCGC
>CAZRDA010000318.1:0-2525 GCA_964598715.1 uncultured bacterium
CATCCGCCGGGTGCTCCGGCGGGTCCGGGGGCACAAGAGCCGGGCCGCCCGCATCCTGGGCATCAATCGCAAGACCTTGCTGGAGAAGCGCAAGCGCTACGGTATCGAGTAGCCGCCCGCGCCAGCGCGCCGGTCGGCGGTCCACGACGACCCGCGGGGTGGGGAGGTTCTGTGAAGGCGACGAAACTGAAGGTGCTGCAGCGGCGGCTGCAGGAGAAACGCAAGGAGCTGATCAGCGGGGTCCGGACCCGGAGCGCCATCAGCCTCCAGGCCGGGGACGACGCGATTCAGGACACCGCCGACCAGGCGGCCTCCGCCTACACGAAGGAATTCCTCCTCTCCCTGGGAGATGCGGAGCGGCGTCTGCTCCGGCAGGTGGACGCGGCCCTGGACAAGATGCGGCAGAACACGTACGGTCGGTGCGAGAAGTGCGGGGAGGAGATCAGCGAAAAACGGCTGGACGCCCTCCCCTTTGCCACGCATTGCATCGCCTGCCAGGAGGAGGAAGAGAGCCGCTAGCCCCAGGTGCCCGCCCCCGCGGGTGCCCCCCCGCCCGGGTCCGGCGCCTCCCGCCTGCCCCCGGGTCCCGCCGGGGCCTGTTCTCCCCGAGGAACCCGTCGTGACCGTCCGCGAGCTCTGGGAGGCTTTCCTGCGCCTGCTCTTCCCGGTCCCCTGCCTCCTCTGCGCGGGGCCGCTCACGCGCGAGGCCGCCGGAGGCGTCTGCGGGCCGTGCTGGGGGGCCCTCCCGCGGCTCCCGGGTGAAGGGTGCGCCGTTTGCGGTCGCCCGCTCGCCGCCGCCGGGGGCCTTCTGCCCCAGGCGGGGGGCGTGGGGGACTTCCCTCTGGAGTGCGGAGCCTGTCAGCGGCGACCGCCCCCGTTCCTGCTGGCCCGCGCCGCCCTCCCCTACGGGGAGACCGGCCCGGTGAGGGCTCTCCTCCTGGCCCTCAAGCACGGCCGCAGGCAGGCCCTGGCGGCCCCGCTGGCCCGGGTCATGCACGCGGCGGCGGCCGGGCGGTTGGACCTCACGGCTTTTGACGCCCTGGTGCCGGTGCCGCTGCACCGGCGCCGACTCAGGGAGCGGGGGTTCAACCAGGCGGAGGCGCTGGCCGAGGCCCTGGGCCGAGCGGCGGACCGCCCTCTCCTTCGGCGGGCCCTGGTGCGGGCCAGCCCGACGGCACCCCAGAGCGGGGATGCGGTGGCCCGTCGGAGGAATGTCCGCGGGGCCTTCGCCGTCCGCGCGCCGGGCGCGGTGCGGGGGAGGCGGCTGCTCATCATTGACGACGTCTTTACCACCGGGGCGACCGCCGCGGAGTGTGCCCGGGTGCTGCGCGCATCCGGCGCCGCCGCGGTGGGAGTCTACACGCTGGCCCGCGTGGCCTGAGCAGGGGGGGACGGGCTGATGGAAACACCCAAACGGATCCTGGTGGTGGAGGAGACCGAGGCGTACCGGAGGACCATCACCGGGCTGTTGCGGAAGGCGGGATACGAGGTGGTGGAGGAAGCCGCGCCGGCTGCCGCGCAGCGGCGCATCGAGAGTGGAGTGCCGGTTGATCTCTTCCTGCTGGATGTGCAGATGCACGGCCCCGAGGCGAACCGCCTCTACGCCTGGCTGAAGGAGCGGCCCGCCGGGGGGCGCCCCCCCATCGTGGCCCTCACGGTCGGCGCCGAGACGCACCGGATCCTGGACTGCCTCCAGGGCCTTCAGGTGGTGGGGCTCCAGGACAAGCGGCTGGTGTCGGACCAGCTCGTCTACCGGGTCGGGGGCCTCCTGCACCCGAAGGGGGCAGAGCAGAGGGCGTCCCTGCGGGGCCCGGCCGGCGTCGTGGTGAACGTTCGGGCGGAGCAGAGGCAGTTCCAGGGTGTCCTCGCGAACATCAGCGCCAGCGGCATGTTCCTCGCAAGCCCGGAGGGCCTGCTGGTGGGGGATCTCCTCCGTCTCCAGTTCATCCTCCCCGGGCTCCCCCGGCTCTTCGAGGTGCCCGGGTGGGTCGTCTGGCGCCAGGAGCAGAAGGAGGCGGAAGAGGGGGGGGTGGGGATCAAGTTCGATCGCCTCGCGGAGGGGGACAGGGTCCAGATCTCCGCCTATGTCCGCGCCGAACTGACGCGGCTGGGGCCGACGGCCCGGGCGGGAGCGTAGTGGGGAGGGGCGGGGGGTTGACGGTTCTCGCCCGGGCTCTTACGATGGAGGAAACAGGCTGCGCCGTCGCCGCCTGAGCAGGCTGGCCGTGTCACCGTGAGGAGGGGGGGAGAAGGATGCGCGTTGCCATCAACGGGTTCGGGCGAATCGGCCGCAATTTCTTCCGGGCTGCGTGCGCAGACCCGGGCCTGGACTTCGTCGCCGTCAATGACATCACGGATGCTCGGACGCTCGCCCACCTGCTCCGCTTCGACTCGGTCCACGGGGCGTTCAAGGGGACGGTGGAGGTGAAGGATGCCGCCCTCGTCGTGAACGGGAAGACCCTCCGGGTCCTGGCGGAAAAGGACCCGGCGAAGCTCCCCTGGAAGAGCCTGGGGGTGGAGGCGGT
>CAZRDA010000319.1:0-2522 GCA_964598715.1 uncultured bacterium
CTCATTGATTTCTCCCTTGACACCCAATCCTCGGCTCTTTAGGCTTGGGTAGTTTAGTCCACTAAACTTTTCTTGCCCACTATGGAGGCAAGCCCCCATGCTGGCGAGCAGGCACCGAGGGCTCACCGTGACCCCGAGCATGCAGCATTACCTGCGGGCGATCCACGAACTGGAGGCGGAGCGCGGGCACGCGCGGGTGACCGACGTGGCGGAGCGGCTCCAGGTGGGGAAGGCCGCGGTCTCGCTGGCCCTCCGCACGCTCCGCCGGGATGGGTTCATCCACCACGAGAGTTACCAGGGCGTCGGGCTGACCGAGAGCGGCCTCCGGCAGGCGAAGCAGGTGAGCGGCCGCTTCGCCATTGTCCGGCGGTTCCTAGAGGACGTCCTGGGCGTGAGCCCCGACCAGGCGCTCATGGACGCCTGCCTGATGGAGCACTTCGTGAGCGCCCCGACGGTGGACCGCCTAGTGGACCTGATCCGGTTCTTCGAGCAGGACGATCCCACGGTGCAGGAGACGCTCGCGCGGTTCCGAGACTACACGCGGGGCTGCGAGAGCCCGAGTGTCTGCCCGGCCTGCGAGTTCGACTGCGACGCCAGCGTCGGGCCGAGGCGACTGGTAGAGCACAAGAGGAGGCAGTGATGACGCGGAGGCGGGGGATGCGAGGAACGGAACGGCGCGAGGAGACACGCCAGTCGCCCGCACGGCTCTTGCTCGGAGGGCTGGCGGCCGTCCTCGTCCTGATGCCGGAGTTTGCCGGCGCGGGTGAGCTCACACTGTACTCGGCCCGGAAGGAAGAACTGATCCGGCCGGCCATCGAGGCGTTCCAGAAGGAGACGGGCACCCGGGTCACCATCCTCACCGGGAGGGCCGGCGAACTCGCGCGGCGGATCGAACTGGAGCGGGGCAACCCCAACGGGGACGTCTTCCTGGGGACGACCGCCGGCATCACGGAGTTACTCAGGCAGAAGGGACTGCTCGATCCCTACGCCTCGCCGTACGCTCGGGAGATTCCGGAGGAGTTCCGGGCTGCAGACCACGCCTGGGTGGGGATCACGGGGCGGGTCCGGGTGCTGATTTACAACACCGACCGGGTGAAGGCCGCAGAGGCGCCCCAGTCGTACTTCGACCTGACCGCCCCGCGGTGGAAGGGGCAGGTGGCCGTCGCCTCGATGGGGGAGCGGACCACGGTCTCATGGCTGGCGGCCCTCATGGCCCTGAGGGGCGAAGACGCCACCCGCCAGTACGTGGACGGTCTGCGCGCGAACGGCATGAAGGTCCTGAAGAACAACACCGAGGTCCGGCAGGCGGTCGCTCGGGGGGAAGTGGCCGTCGGCATCACCAATCACTACTATTACATGCTCCAGCTCCAGGAAGACCCCCGCAGCCCCATCGCCGTCCTGTACCCCGACCAGGGGCCGACCGGGATGGGGACCCCGGTCTTCTCCATCACGGCGGCGATCATCAAGGGGTCCCGGCACCCGGCCGAGGCGCGGGCCTTCATTGACTGCCTGCTGAAGCCGGCCGGTAACCGCCTCCTGGTGGAGGGGGAGTTCGAGATTCCCCTTCAGCCCGGAGTGGCCGTCGTGGGGGCGGATCGAGGCATCCGGGGGCTCGGGCAGTTCAAGAAGGCCCCCGTGACACAGGCGCAGATGGCGGAACTGGAGCCCCAGATCGAGCGCCTCTTCGGCAGCGTCTTTCTCCCGTAACGCTCTATGGCGCTCGCCCTTCCCCTCCGGCGGCCCTGGCCGCTCCTCCCTCCCGCGGTGGGCGCCGCCGTCGCCCTGCTCGTCCTGGGTCCCCTCGTCTTCCTGACGTGGCTGGGGGTCCGCCAGGGGGCGGGGGAGTTCTTTCTGCGAGCACAGCCCCTCGGGCTGCCCGCCGTGATCGGACGCACCTTCGTCCTCGCGGTGGGCACCACCGCCTTCGCCCTGGCGCTGGCCCTCCCTCTGGCGTTCCTGGTGGCCCGCTCCGACCTTCCGGGGCGCCACGTCCTCCGGTGGCTTGCTCCGCTCCCGCTCACGATCCCGCCGTACATCGGCGCCATCGTGTACCAGGTGCTCCTGGCGCCTGGAGGAGCCCTGGACCTGGCCGTCGCGCGCCTCCGCGGGCTTCCGGCGCACGAGGTGAGCCTTCTCCCCTATTACGGCCTCGGAGGGGCGGCGTGGGTCCTCGGGCTCTTCACGTTCCCCTACATCTACCTGCTGGTGGAGGCGGCGCTCGAGCGCGCGAACCCCGCCCTGGTCGAGGTCGCGCGGGGGGCCGGGCTCACGCCCTGGCAGGCCTTCCGCCGCATCACCCTCCCCCTGCTGCGGCCCGCCGTGCTCTCCGGCAGCCTCATGGTGTTCCTGTACGTCTGGGCCGACTTCGGGGTGGTTTCACTCCTCAGGGTCCGGACCCTGACCACCATCATCTATGACTACGTGCAGGGGACGCTGGACTGGGCTGTCCCGGCCGGCCTCTCGCTCATCCTCACGGGGATCACGCTCCTGATCCTCGTGCTCCAACGCCACCTGCTCGGGCG
>CAZRDA010000320.1:0-2519 GCA_964598715.1 uncultured bacterium
GTCCGGGTGGCGCCGGATGCCGCTCCCTGGCCCCCGTAGCGGAGGGGGGTCCCAGCGGCTCTTGGCCGATGGGGGGAACCACGGGAGGGTTCCCTCCGGGGGCCGGGGGCTGGGGCGGCGCCGGCGACAGGACCCGGACGTTGTCACTGTGATTCTTTCGTTTGTATTAGCGCTGCTTGGCGGCGCCCGCTCTTGCCCGGCGGCCTGCCGCCTGGGGCCGACGCCCGGCCCGAGCCCGGACGGCCCGCCGGGCGAGAGCCTCCGCCACGCCAAGCCCCATCTCCGCCGGGCTCTGGACGACGCGGATCCCGGCGCGGCGAAGGGCGGCCATTTTCTCCGCCGCCGTCCCCGCCCCGCCGGCGATGATGGCGCCGGCGTGCCCCATCCGGCGGCCCGGGGGGGCCGTCTGCCCGGCCACGTACCCGACTACCGGTTTCGTCATGTGGGCCTTCGCGAAGGCGGCCGCCTCCTCCTCCGCGGTCCCGCCGATCTCGCCAATCAAGAGCACGGCATCCGTCTCCGGGTCAGCCTCGAAGAGCCGGAGACAGTCTACGAAGGAGGTGCCGATCACGGGATCCCCCCCGATCCCGATGCAGGTGGATTGGCCCAGCCGGAGCGCAGTGAGCTGGTGTACCGCCTCGTAGGTCAGGGTTCCGCTGCGGGAGACGACCCCGACCCGCCCCGGGCGGTGGATGGGTCCCGGCATGATCCCCACCTTGGCCTTCCCGGGGGAGATGATGCCGGGGCAGTTGGGCCCCACGAGGCGGGTCGTGTATCCCCCAAGAACCCGCCGCACGCGCACCATGTCCAAGGCGGGGATCCCCTCCGTAATGCAGACCACGAGGGGGACGCCGGCGTCGGTGGCCTCCAGGATCGCGTCGGCCGCAAAGGCGGGGGGAACGACGATGAAGGAGCAGTTGGCCCCCGTGGCTGCCACGCCCTCGGCGACGGTGTGGAAGACCGGCACCCCGTCCTGCTCCGTCCCCCCCTTGCCGGGGGTGACCCCGGCCACCACCTTGGTGCCGTATTCCCGGCAGGCCCGGGCGTGGAAGGAACCCTCTTTCCCCGTGATCCCCTGAACCAGCAGGCGCGTCTTGCGGTCCACCAGGATGCTCACGCCTGTCTCCGGCTCACCGCCACCACCATCCGGGCCGCTTGGGCCATAGTGTCGGCCGTGAGGAAGTTCAGCCCGCTCTCCTCCAGCATCTTTCGCCCCTGGGCAACATTGGTCCCCTCCATGCGGATGACGATCGGGACCGTCACCTTGAGGGTCCTGGCGGCCTGGATCACCCCCGCCGCCAGCCGGTCGCAGCGTAAAATGCCGCCGAAGATATTGATGAGCACCGCCTTGACCGCCGGGTCGGCCATCAGGATCCGGAACGCGTTCTCGATCTGCTCGGCGTTCGCCCCGCCTCCCACGTCCAGGAAGTTGGCGGGAGCGCCTCCCGCCAGCTTGATGATGTCCATCGTGGCCATGGCGAGTCCCGCGCCGTTCACCATGCACCCCACGGTCCCATCCAGCTTGATGTAGTTCAGCCCAAACCGGGAGGCCTCCACCTCGAGGGGAGCCTCCTCGTCCAGGTCGCGCAGCGCCCGGATCTCCGGGTGCCGGAAGAGGGCATTGTCATCAATGGTCATCTTGGCGTCCAGACCGAGCACCCGCCCGTCGGTGGTGACCGCCAGCGGATTGATCTCCGCGAGGGAGCAGTCCTTCTCCTGGAAGGCCCGGGCAAGGGCCTGGATCAGGTCCGCCGTCGGCTTGACCAGGTCGGCGGGAACGCCGAGGCCATAGGCGACCTTCCGCCCCACGTACGGCGAGACCCCCGCGGCCGGGTCCAGCGCCGCCCGCAAGATCTTCTCCGGCGACTTCGCTGCCACCTCCTCGATCTCCATCCCGCCCGCCACGCTCGCCATGACCACCGGCACTCCTGCTCGCCGATCGAGGACGACCCCCACGTACAACTCCTGGCGGACGGGGGAGGCCTGCTCGACCAGGACCCGCTTCACCCGTTGCCCGCCCGGCCCGGTCTGGGGAGTCTTCAGCATCATCCCCAGGATCTGCGCCGCCGCCCGCTCCGCCTCCTCGGCAGACCGGGCCATCGTGATCCCGCCCCCCTTCCCCCGCCCGCCGGCGTGGATCTGCGCCTTCACCACGACGGCCCCGCCGAGACGCTCCGCGACGGCCCGCGCGCCCGCAGCCGTGTCGGTCACCTCGCCGGCCGGCACCGGGACGCCAAACTCCCGCAAGATGCCCTTCGCCTGGTATTCGTGGATTTTCATCGGCGGCCTGCCCCTGGTGTGGGGACACCTCCCCCTCTCCCCGCTGGAAGGAAACGAAGGGGGGCGGGCACCCGGCCGGGAGGCAGCGAACAGGTGTGTGTGCGGCTCACACGCCGAGTAAAACCCATATCGTCGCCAGGGTGCCGACCACCGCGGAGCCGTAGCAGAGGACGGCGATCGGCGCCCGCAGGCCATGCAAGCCGAGGTCTTCCAGAATGAACCGGAAGCGATGGGCCCAG